>NZ_CP154630.1:380000-382500 GCF_039555535.1 Stenotrophomonas maltophilia
GCTAAGGTCCCAAATTTTGTGCTAAGTGGAAAACCATGTGGAAAGGCACAGACAGCCAGGAGGTTGGCTTAGAAGCAGCCACCCTTTAAAGAAAGCGTAATAGCTCACTGGTCGAGTCGGTCTGCGGGGAAGATTTAACGGGGCTAAGCACAGAACCGAAGCTTGGGGTGCATAACTTTGTTATGCGCGGTAGAGGAGCGTTCCGTAAGCCGTTGAAGGTGGATTGAGAAGTCTGCTGGAGGTATCGGAAGTGCGAATGCTGACATGAGTAACGATAATGCGGGTGAAAAACCCGCACGCCGAAAGCCCAAGGTTTCCTTGCGCAACGTTAATCGGCGCAGGGTGAGTCGGCCCCTAAGGCGAGGACGAAAGTCGTAGTCGATGGGAAGCAGGTTAATATTCCTGCACCTCGCGTAAGTGCGATGGAGGGACGGAGAAGGTTAGGTGTACCAGGCGTTGGTTGTCCTGGGGAAAGGCGGTAGGTTTGGATCTTTGGCAAATCCGGGATCCTTTAAGACCGAGCACCGAGACGAGCCTTTATGGCGAAGTCACTGATACCACGCTTCCAGGAAAAGCTCCTAAGCTTCAGCTTACGCAGACCGTACCGTAAACCGACACAGGTGGGTAGGATGAGAATTCTCAGGCGCTTGAGAGAACTCGGGTGAAGGAACTAGGCAACATGGCACCGTAACTTCGGGAGAAGGTGCACCCTTTTGGTGGCTCGTGCGAGCTATAGCTGAAGAGGGTCGCAGTAACCAGGCCGCTGCGACTGTTTATCAAAAACACAGCACTCTGCAAACACGAAAGTGGACGTATAGGGTGTGACGCCTGCCCGGTGCTGGAAGGTTAATTGATGGGGTCAGCCGCAAGGCGAAGCTCTTGATCGAAGCCCCAGTAAACGGCGGCCGTAACTATAACGGTCCTAAGGTAGCGAAATTCCTTGTCGGGTAAGTTCCGACCTGCACGAATGGCGTAACGACAGCGGCGCTGTCTCCACCCGAGACTCAGTGAAATTGAAATCGCTGTGAAGATGCAGCGTTCCCGTGGCAAGACGGAAAGACCCCGTGAACCTTTACTATAGCTTTACACTGAACGTTGAGTTCGTCTGTGTAGGATAGGTGGGAGGCTATGAAACTGTGGCGCTAGCTGCAGTGGAGCCATCCTTGAAATACCACCCTGTCGTGCTTGACGTTCTAACCTGGGCCCATTATCTGGGTCGGGGACCGTGTATGGTGGGTAGTTTGACTGGGGCGGTCTCCTCCTAAAGAGTAACGGAGGAGCTCGAAGGTACGCTCAGCGCGGTCGGACATCGCGCACTGTGTGCAAAGGCATAAGCGTGCTTGACTGCAAGATCGACGGATCAAGCAGGTAGGAAACTAGGACTTAGTGATCCGGTGGTTCTGTATGGAAGGGCCATCGCTCAACGGATAAAAGGTACTCCGGGGATAACAGGCTGATACCGCCCAAGAGTTCATATCGACGGCGGTGTTTGGCACCTCGATGTCGGCTCATCACATCCTGGGGCTGTAGTCGGTCCCAAGGGTATGGCTGTTCGCCATTTAAAGTGGTACGCGAGCTGGGTTCAGAACGTCGTGAGACAGTTCGGTCCCTATCTGCCATGGGCGTTGGAGATTTGAGAGGGGCTGCTCCTAGTACGAGAGGACCGGAGTGGACGAACCTCTGGTGTTCCGGTTGTCACGCCAGTGGCATTGCCGGGTAGCTATGTTCGGAAGCGATAACCGCTGAAAGCATCTAAGCGGGAAGCGCGCCTCAAGATGAGATCTCCCGGGGCACAAGCCCCCTGAAGGAACCATGTAGACTACGTGGTTGATAGGTCAGGTGTGTAAGTACAGCAATGTATTGAGCTAACTGATACTAATGATCCGTGCGGCTTGACCATATAACCTCAAGTTGCCTTGGCTTTACGACAACGTCGTAAGAGCATCCAAGTGCACGCTACGTCACAAGAACTATGCGAGGCTGGCGCCTTGTCCCCCGGGACGAGTGCGACGCTCCAAAAGCCTCCCTGGTGAAATTAGCGCTGTGGAACCACCCGATCCCATCCCGAACTCGGAAGTGAAACGCAGCTGCGCCGATGGTAGTGTGGCTCAAGCCATGCGAGAGTAGGTCATCGCCAGGGTTTATACCCGAGAACCCCGCTGCATGCGCAGCGGGGTTTTCCTTTTTTTGCAGGTACCCGGTTTTGACCTGGACTTGCGGCAACAACTTCACGAAGAACTTCAAGTTCCTCAAACAAGTTGTTGACAAAGCTGAAAGGCCTGCCATAATAGGCGGCTCGCAACGACGAAAGGCCCTCGGGCCCAACGACGAAGCAGCATCGGCAACAACGTCCACTCCGGTGAGACGGCCTTGAAAAAAGGTGTTGACGAAGCGGAAAAGCCGGCTATAATGGGCGGCTCGCTACGAAGGAAACTTCGCAGCACACGGGAACGGCGCTGAGGCCACTTCCCCTGATCTTTGAAAGTATGCGCAGGTATCT
>NZ_CP154630.1:4772500-4830894 GCF_039555535.1 Stenotrophomonas maltophilia
CTGGTCGGTATCGCGGTCGCGGCCAGCCGCGGCCTGCTGCACGCACAGCAGGTGCAGCTGCAGCTGGCGGTACCGCAATGGGTGACCCCCTCCTTGTCCTGGACGGCGGTGGCCGGCATCGCCCTGCCCTTGTTCGTGGTCACCATGGCCTCGCAGAACATTCCGGGCGTGGCGGTGATGCGGGCGTCCGGCTACGACGCGCCGGTATCGCCGCTGATCGGCTGGATCGGTGTGGTCAATACGTTGCTGGCGCCCTTCGGTGCCTACGCGCTGAACCTGGCCGCGATCACGGCCGCGATCTGCATGGGCCGCGATGCGCATGAAGATCCGACACGGCGCTATACCGCCGCCATGGCCGCCGGGGCCTTCTATATCGTCATCGGGCTGTTCGGTGCAACGGTTGCCGCACTGTTTGCCGCCTTCCCGAAGGAGCTGGTGGCCTGCGTGGCCGGTATCGCGCTGTTCAGCACCATCGCCAACAGCCTGGCCAGTGCGCTGGCGGTAGAGCGGGACCGCGAGGCGGCACTGGTCACCTTCCTGGTCACCGCCTCCGGTGTCACGCTGGCCGGCATCGGCTCGGCGTTCTGGGGCCTGGTGGCCGGTGCGCTGTGCCTGCTGGTATTGCGGCCCCGCGGGGGTCGCTGATCCAGCCTATCCCGCCAGCACAGCACCAACCGTACCCACCGCCAGCATGATGACGATGGCCACCAGTGTGGCAACTACGCTGGTGCCACCACGCGCGGCCAGTTCGTTGCGCATGCGTGCTTCATCGCCCCCCGCCACGGCACGGGCGCGGGCGATCTGTCGCTGGCAATGGGCCAGGTACCAGCTGTTGCCGAACATGCCGGTGGTGATGCTGAGCGCAAAGGTGATGACCAGTGACAGGCCATCCGGCACATCCAGCAAGGTCTCCACCACGCTGATCAGCAGCAGCAGGCCAACCCAGAGCGCCGCGAGGCGGTACATCCTGCGGTACATCATCCACACCAGGCCGATCAGGAATGCCGGCCAGTGCCAGGTTCCGGCACCCGTGGCGATGCCTTGATCCAGGCGCCAGCGCTGTCGGTAGACCGGGAAGTTGCCGCCGACCACGCTGGCGTACAAGGCCATCTCGCCCTCCAGCCCGGCGGCCGCAGCCATCTCCGGTGCAGCGGCAGGCGCACGATACGGATCGGACGGGTCGCCGACACTTGGCGCAATGCCCTCAACCCCCGGTATCGCGTCGATATCCGGGGGCGGAGCCACCGCGATGGGTGTTGAGACCTGCTCCAGCTCCGCCAACGGCCGCCACGAGAGCATGCCTTCGCACCACACCAGCGTGCGTGCCGTAACCGTTCCTTCCTGCTGCAGCTGGCGAAGACCGGCCAGATCCACCGGTCCTTCGCTCTGCCTGCCGTTGGCGTACCACCATTGTGCTTCCTGCATGTTTTCCATCCTTGTTACCCACATCGACAAACTGAAACTGCTGCCAGCGCTTACAGCGTGGAACTGGCCAGGGTCTGCACCAGCTGATGGCGCGCGCCCGGCACAAGGGTCATCTGCCCAGGCCCGGCGTTGGCCACTTCCAGGCACACATAGTCGCGCCAGCCATCGCCGACATCCGCCATGTTTGCCGCCGCCTCGGCGCCCGGATTCCAGGCCACCAGGGTCTGGCTGCCTTCGCTGCGGATCTCGATCCGCCGTTGCAGCACCGGATCGCGCAGCACGTAATGGCCGCCGGCACCGTTGTAGATGCGATCACTGCGGCCCGGGTCACGCGGGTCGCGCAATGACCACGGCCCCTGCTGCAGGCGCAGCTGCGCGTAGTCCTCGTACTTGTCCAGGTACTGCAGGCCATCAAGGCCATCGACCTGGGCACGGAGCGCATCGCCCACGCGGAAGTAGCTGTGCAGGGCCTGGGTGAACGTCACCGGCGACGTTCCCGTGTTCTCGGTGATCAGCTGCTGGCGCAGCTGGCGGCCGATGCGCAGCTGCATCTGCAGGCGCAGGCCGGGATGGTCAGCCGTGGAGGGTGCCAGCCCCAGTTCCACGTCGCCGGCCTCATTCTGCCCGGCGTGCTGCAACTCCCAGCGCGCGGTTCGCACCAGGCCATGTGCGGGAGCATCAGCATCCTGCCCCTGGCGGCCGAACCACGGCCAGCACACCGGCACGCCACCGCGGATCGGCGTCGGCAGCTCCGCGCGTTGCGGCGACAGCCACAGCAGGTCCGGTTGCCCTTCGGGGATGAACGACAACAGCTGTCCACCGAACACGCTGATGACCGCCGTCGCGTTGGAGGTGCGCACGTGCCAGGCCTCCAGGCCGTGATACAGGCCGGTGCTGATGTCCGGATTCAACTGCATGCGATGACGCTCCTTGAAGACCGCGGCGATGATGTCGCGGTCAACGTGCCGCCGGCAAGGCCTTCTGCCCAGCGGGTGCGATGGCGGCGGCCTCTTCCTGCAGCGCGCGCAGGATGCGTTGTCCGGCGCGCCCATCCGCATTGGCCCATCCAAGGCGTTGCTGCTCGGCCTGGATCGCGCGACGCGTGGCGGTGCCGATCATGCCGTCGGCAGCGCCGATATCGTGGCCGCGGGACAGCAGCAGGGTCTGCAGCTGGCGGCGCTCATCACGGCCGATGCCGGGATCGTCGGTCGGCCAGGCCGTGGCCAGCCCGGTACCGCCGCGCAGCTGGTCGGCCAGCGTGGCGATCGCGAGCGCGTAGCTTTCGGCGGCGTTGTAGCTGTAAATCGCGTCGTAGTTGCGGAACACCAGCAGCGCTGGGCCCTTGCTGCCGGCCGGCAGCAGCAGGGCGGCACGCGCGTCGGCCGGGAGGTTGGCCGGGGCCAACGCACTGCCATCCAGCGCGGTCACGCCTTGCACGCGCCAGTCGGCCAAGGCCCGACGTTGGGTACGCCCCGCCTGGCTGGCATTGAAACCCGCGGGGATCCGCACTTCCATGCCCCACGGCTCGCCACTGCGCCAGCCGGCGCGCTTGAGGTAGTTGGCGGTGGAGGCCAGTGCATCGGGAATGCTGCCGACCAGATCGCGGCGACCATCGCCATCACCGTCCACGGCGATGCGTGCATAGGTGCTGGGCATGAACTGCGTGTGCCCGAAAGCACCGGCCCAGGAGCCGGTGAGCCCCTGCGCCTGCAGGTCGCCGCGGTCGATCAGCTTGAGCAGGGCCAGCAGCTCACCACGGAAGAAAGGCTGGCGGCGGCCGGCGCAGGACAGCGTAGCCAATGACTGCAGCAGCGGGCGCTTGCCGAACACGCGGCCGTAGTCGCTCTCCACGCCCCAGACCGCGACGATGGTGGCCGGATCGACGCCGTACTGGGCCGACACGCGATCGAGCAGGTCGCGGTGCTGCAGCAGCAGGGCGCGCCCATCGTCCACGCGCTGGCGATCGACCAGCGCGGCCAGGTAGTCCCAGATCGGCGTAGTGAATTCGGGCTGTGCATCGAGCAGGCCGAGCACGCTGGGGTCGGGTGTGAGGCCGGCGGTGATTTCATTGAAGCGGTCGGGACGGATTCCTTGTGTCGCAGCAGTGGCCTGCAGGCCCGACAGGCAGCGGCTGAACGCCGGATCGATGCCGGCGGCAGGGGCGGCAGGCGCTGTCGGCGCCGAGGCAAGCGCGGCCGCCAGGCCGAGCGTGGTCAGAATGGGCATGGCGTCCTCCGTGTTGCCGTTGCAGGGCCATCTTAGGCGCAGCGTCGCCATCGAACCTGAAGCGGCGCCGGCTGCCGGTGGCTATATGCCGCGCAACAGGCGCAGGCCATAGGCCGGGCTTTCAGCATCCCAGCGCCGCACGAGCTGCAGGCCCGCTGGCAGCAGAAGCGCTTCGAAGCTGTCGTCGGTGTACTTGTGGCTGTATTCGACGCGGATCGGTTCGTTGGCCTCGATATGGAAAGTGCGGCCATCCAGATGGACGTCCTGTGCGCGCTGGCTGACCAGATCGGTCTCAATGCGCAGCCGCGCTGTGCTGTAGCGGGCGCGGTGGCGGAAGCCGTCCAGGTCGAAGTCGCTGCCGATCTCGCGGTTGAGGCGGGCCAGCAGGTTGAGGGTGAACGCGGCGGTGACACCCTGTGCATCGTTGTAGGCCGCCTCGATCAGGGCCGGGTCCTTGTGCAGGTCGATGCCGACCAGGGCCAGGCCATCACGGCCCATGGTCTGGCGCATCGCGCGCAGCAACGCGATGGCATCCTCTTCGACGAAATTGCCCAACGTGGAACCGGGGAAGAACAGCAACCTCCGCGCGGGTTCGCGTTCGGGCATGGGAACGGCAACGGGACGGGTGAAGTCTGCACAGACCGGCAGCATCTCGACCTCGGGCAGCGCCGGGGCCAGATGGTCGATGCTGGACAGCAGGGCGGCACGCGAGATCTCGATGGGGGTATACGCCACCGGTTCACGCAGCGCGGCCAGCAGCAGTGCGGTCTTGCGGCCACTGCCACTGCCCAGCTCCACCACGTGCAGGTGCGGGCCGACGCTGCGGGCGATGTCCGGCAGTACCTGCGAAAGCAGGGCCAGCTCGGTGCGCGTGGGGTAATACTCGCGGGTCCGGGTGATCTGTTCGAACAGGCGCGAGCCACGTGCATCGTAGAAGTACTTGGACGGCAGCTGGCGCGGTGTGCGGGACAACCCGGCCACCACGTCAGAAAGGATCTGCTGGCGACCGGGCGTGAGATCGGTCAGCGCCTGCAGCGCGTCGTGCACCGTGCTCATGACAGATCCCGGGCCAGGCGCAGGCCGGAGAACTGCCAACGCGCCGGTGGCATGAAGAAGTTGCGGTAGCTGGCGCGCACATGGCCACGGGGCGTGGCACAGCTGCCGCCGCGCAGCACCCATTGGCCACACATGAATTTGCCGTTGTACTCGCCGAGGTTGCCGGCAAAGGGGCGGAAGCCCGGGTAGGCGCCGTAGGCGCTGTGGGTCCATTCCCAGACATCACCGAACAGCTGCCGCAGGCCGCTGCCCTGCCCCACCTGGGGATGCAGATGATCGTCATCAGCGAAGTGACCCCGCACCGGCTGAGACGCGGCCGCAGCCTCCCACTCGAACTCGCTGGGCAGGCGCGCTCCGGCCCAGCGGGCACAGGCGTCGGCCTCGAAGTAGCTGAGATGGCAGACCGGCGCGTGCGGATCCAGTTCGCGCCAGCCGCCCAAGGTGTATTCGCGCTGCAGGGTGTCATCCCAGTACAGCGGATGCTGCCAGTCTTCGGTTTCGCGCAGTGCCCAGCCTTCGCTGAGCCACCAGCGCGGTTCGCGGTAGCCGCCGGCGTCGATGAAGGCGCGGTACTCGGCGTTGCTGAGCGGGCGTTCGGCCAGGGCGTGGGCGGGCAGCAGCACGCGGTGCGGCGGCGATTCGTTGTCGTAGGCGAACACGGCGTGGTGCGGCCAAGAGGCGGCGCCGACGGTGACGATGCGTTCGGGCGATTCGATCCAGCCCTGGGCACTGGCAGCGCCGGGGGTGGTAGGCAGGTCCTCGCGGTAGGCCGGCTGCAGCGGATTGCACCAGAACGCGTGCTTGATGTCGGTGAGCAGCAGCTCCTGGTGCTGCTGTTCGTGCTGCAGGCCCAGCTGCAGGTGCTGCAGCGCCTGATCGTCGAGATCACCCGCGTCCAGCCGTGACTGTACCTGCGCATCGATCTGGCAGCGGTAGTCCTGCACCTGCTGCAGCGAGGGCCGTGACAGCAGCCCGCGCTGCGGCCGTGCATGCGCCGGGCCGATGCTCTTGTAGTAACTGTTGAACAGGTAATCCCAGCCAGGGTCATGCGCCGGTGCAGCCGGGAAGCCGGCCAGCACGAAACGTTCGAAGAACCAGGTGGTGTGGGCCAGGTGCCACTTGCTGGGGCTGGCATCGGCCATGCTCTGCAGCATGGCATCTTCGGCACTGAGGGGGGCCGCCAACTGCACGCTGCGGTCCCGCACACGTGCGTACTGGCGGGCGAGATCGCGCTGCGGGGCAGCGACGGCGGCGGCTACGCTGTCCATGCCGGCAGCATCGGCGCCGGCGGGTGAGTGCGACGTCATGGTTCGACGTCACTGCGTTCACAAGCGTGACCGCGCCGCACTCAAGAAGCCGGTGCGGGCGCCGCTAACGGCAATGCTGCGGCCGCGTCGTCACCGCGCTGGAATTCCTGCTTGCCCCTGCATCCGCTCCGCCAGCCTGCGCATTACCTGTTCGTGCTGCCCGCCGTGCTGGTTGCCGTGGTGCTGTGGGCAGCACTGGGCAACGAAGACGTGGCCAGTCCGGCCCAACGCATCCTGCCCTGGCTGCTGGCCTGCCTCGGCGCCGGCCTTGCCCTGCTCTACCACCAGGTGCGTACGCTCTGCCTGATGCTGGTGGTGGCCGTGATGTTCGCCCTGCTGCACCAGGACGTGGGTGGCTACCTGCGCAGCGGCCATGTCACGGCGCTGACACCGTTGCGCTTCCATGCCATTTCGGCCTGGTTGCCCTTGCTGTTCGCTGGCCTGGCGTTGTGGCCCGAGCGCGGCCGCCGCCGCCGCGACCTGCTGCTGCGGGGCGTTTCCAGTGGCACCGCGCTGATGATCTTCCTGCTGCTGGCCACGCAGCAACCGCGTGGCATGCACGATCTCCTGTCCAACCGCCACTGGAGCTGGATTCCGGCCGACTGGAACGCGCTGGCACAGCTGCCAGCCCTGCTGTTCCTGTTGGCAGCCGCCGCGCTGGGCTGGCAGGCCTGGCGGCATCCGCGCCCACTGCACACGGCGATGCTGCTGGCCCTGCTGTGCCTGTGGTGGATGCTGCCAAGGGTGTTCCTGCAGCCGGTGCTGCTACCGGCACTGGCCAGTGCGGCCCTGCTGCTGCTGCTGGGCGCGATGCTGCAGGAGTCGTTCCATATGGCCTTCCGCGATGAACTGACCGGCCTGCCGGGGCGCCGCGCATTCAATGAGACCCTGCAACGGGCGCGTGGCACCTACAGCATCGCGATGGTGGACGTGGACCACTTCAAATCGTTCAACGACACCCACGGCCACGACACCGGGGACGATGTGCTGCGCCTGGTGGCCTCGCGCCTGGGCCGGGTGGATGACGGTGGCCGGGCGTTCCGCTACGGCGGCGAGGAGTTCGCGGTGGTGTTCCTGGATCGTCCCGCAGCGGCCTGCGTGGATGCGGTCGAGGCACTGCGGCAGACCATCGAGGAAACCCGCATGCAGCTGCGCGACCGGAGCACCCGCAGCCGCGACGATGAGACGGGGCGCCAGCAGCGCGGGCGCGGCGGAAGCGGGCAGACGGTGCAGGTGACGGTGAGCATCGGGCTGGCGGACAGCCGCGTGGATGGGCGGCCGGCCGCAGTGATCAAGGCCGCCGACCTGGCGTTGTACGCAGCCAAGGACGGTGGCCGCAACCAGGTCCGCGCGCATGCCGGCCAGCGCGTGTTGGCGGTACGCGGCGGCTGAGGCTCACACAGCGTCGAGGTAGTACCAGCGGCCGTCGATGCGCAGGAAGCGGCTGTGCTCGGCCATCTTCACCGCGCTGCCGCCGCCCACGCGGTAGCGGGCGGTGAAGCGTACTTCGGCGCTGTCGGCACCGGTGACCGTGTGTTCGTGCACGGTCAGGCCCAGCCAGTGCGTACGCTGGCCCGGCGCATCGTCCAACGCCAGCTCGGCCGGGCGGGTATCCGGGTGCCAGCTCTGGCGCAGATAGTCCGCCAGCCCCCGCACATAGGCGCTGTAGCGCGATCGCATCAGGTGCTCGGCATCGGGTGCGGCCTCACCGGCATGGAAACGGCCACAGCAGGCGGCGTAATCGGCGGGAAGGCCGCAGGGACAGGGATCGGAGGGTTTTCGGCTCATGCGGGCATTGTCGCCGGGTTGTGCGGATTGATCCACGCGGGGCACGGGTCAGCCGGTGCGGGACAGGCGTATGCTGTCGCGCCCCCACATCGATTGATCGCCGTGCTGGAACTGGTTCCCCCTGAGTTGTGGTGGCTGGTGGTGATCGCCTTCATCGCCGGCCTGGTCGATGCCGCCGTCGGTGGCGGTGGGCTGGTGCAGCTACCCGGCCTGTTCACCGTGCTGCCGCAGCAGACGCCGGCGATGCTGTTCGGCACCAACAAGTTCAGTTCGATGTTCGGCACCGGTGCAGCCGCCTGGCGCTATGCGCGCAATGTGCGCTTCCCGTGGAAGCCGGTGTTGTTCGCGGCAGGCACAGCCTTCCTCTTTTCCTTCGCCGGCGCCACCGCGGTAAGCCTGCTGCCCAAGGACGCGGTGCGCCCACTGGTGCTGGTGCTGCTGATCGCGATGCTGGGCTACACGCTGTGGAAGAAGGATTTCGGCGCGCTGCACCGGCCGCAGGAGATCGGCCGCCGTGAACTGGCGATCGCGCTGGCCATCGGTGCAGCGATCGGCTTCTACGACGGCTTCTTCGGGCCGGGCACCGGCAGCTTCCTGATCTTCCTGTTCGTGCGCTTCTTCGGCCTGGATTTCCTGCGTGCTTCTGCGGCATCGAAGGTGGTGAACCTGGCGACGAATGTGGCGGCGATCTCGTTCTTCGTGCCGACCGGCAACATCCTGTGGTTGTTCGCGCTGCCGATGGCAGCGGTCAACATCATCGGTTCGGTGGTGGGCACGCGTCTGGCGCTGAAGGGCGGCACGCCGTTCATCCGCAAGCTGTTCGTGGGGCTGGTGGTGGTGCTGATCGCGCGGATGGCGTGGGATACGTTCCGCGGTTCTTGAGGGGCGTTATGACGTGGCAGGTGCCAACCTTGGTTGGCACGTTGTTTCAGGTCGCGAAGGGCAGCCGAGCATGGCTCGGCTCTACAGGTGGATTGCCCGAGGCGCTCAGGCCTCGGCTTCTTCCGGTTCGTTGGCCTGTTGGCGGCTGCGTTCGGGCAACCTCAGGCGCTTGCCCTCTTCGTCGTACTCGATCAGCAGCACGCCGGAGTCGTGGCGGCCGCTGATTTCGACGAAGCAGGCGCCGCCGATGAACGGTTCCAGCGTCATCACCGACTTCAGCGGGGTGGCGACCACCATCTGGAAGCCGAAGTTGTCGAAGATGTTCATCGCCAGCGCGGTGAACTCGTTGTCGGCCTTGTCGAAGGCCTCGTCGAGCACAACCGCGGCATAGCTGGGCAACTGGCTGTCGGCACCACCCAACTGGTAGCGCAGCGCGGCGGCCAGGCAGGTGGTGGCCAGCTTCTGGCGCTGGCCACCAGACTTGCCGGCGCCGCTTCGGTAGATCTCGACCTGCTGGCGCGTTTCCGCATCCAGCTCGACGCCGATGAACTCCACGTGCATGCGCACGTCCAGCACCAGCTCGCGCCAGCGCTTGTCCTCGCCTTCCTGCGAGCCGAGGCGGTTGACCAGCTGCCGCAGCACGGTGAACTGCGATTCGGCCAGCTCGCGCTGCTCGGTCTGCTGCTGCGACAGCACCTCGCGCAGCTGCAGGTGGAACTCACCCACCTCCGGCAGGCGGCGGTCGCTCAGTTCGATGGTCAGCAACGTGCCACGGTTGAACGGCACCTGTTCCAGGCTGGCGTTCACTTCGTCCAGGCGCTGGCCGATCGACTTGCGTGCCTCCGCGCTGTGGCGCTGCAGGGCCAGCAGGTTGTTCTTGCTCTGGTTCTGCAGCAGGTCGAAGAAGCGCTCTTCGTGCTGCGGCAGGCCATCGCGCTCCAGCCGTTCGAGGCGGGCGAGGAAGTCCTCGGCCGACGCCACCGACACGGTGAAGTCGCCCGATTCCTCCGGCCACTGCTGGATGAAGCGGCGGAAACAGCCGACCAGCTGGTTCTCGATGCGGTTGAGGTCCTGCTGCGAGGAGGACAGCTGCTCGTTCAGCGCGTTGCTGACCTGGCGCATGTGCGCTTCCAGCGTTTCCAGGCTGAGCGGGCCCTGCTCCTGCAGGCGCTCGGCCAGACCGGCTTCCTGCTCCTGGGCCAGGCTCGGCAGCACCAGCGCACGGCTCTGCTGGCGTGCGCGGTCGAGGCGATCGCGCTCCTTGACCAGCTGGCCACGCTCGACGCGGACGTCTTCATAGGTGCGGCGCGACTGTTCGATGTCCGCGCGCACCGCGTCGATCTGCTTGGCCAGCTTGGCCAGGTCGGCGTTGCCTTCGCGCAGGTCGCGCAGCGTCGCTTCGATATCGCTCAGGCGCTGCTGCGGGGCGGCGATATCGATCTCGTTCCAGCTGATGCTGACCAGCTCGTGACAGGCCAGGCGGCGTTCGTTGTCGCGGTCACGCTGGCCACGCAGGCGCGCGATGTCGGTCTCGCAGCCGGCGATGCGCTTGGCCAGTTCCTGCGCTTCACGCTCGAAGGCGCCGACCTTGTCGTGGTTGTTGAAGCCGAGGATCCAGCGACGGCGGTCGCCAACGGCGCTGCGGTCGTCCTTCTCGAAACGGTCGCCCGGATGCTTGACCTGGCCTTCGCGGGTGATGCCGCGGTCAACGTTGCGCAGCTGCCTGGCGTCCACGCACTCGTAGTCGAAGCGCTTGCCGAGTTCGCGGCGCAGCCAGCTTTCAAACACGTGCTCGCGCAGTTCCAGCTTGTGCAGCAGCGACTTCGCCGACGGCTCGCGGGCGAACGCATCGTCGTTGCGGCGCACGCGGTAATAGGTGAAGCGCATGCCCAGGTGGGTACGGTTCACCCACTCGGCGACGTCGTTGTAGTGCTTGTCATCGACCAGCAGCGACAATGCGAAGCCGCCCAGCACGCGCTCGATGGCCCCTTGCCAGCCCTGCTCTTCCGAGCGGACCTGGATCAGCTCGCCGACGAACGGCAGCGCCGCTTCGGCGATGCCGGTTTCCTCGGCCAGGCGCGCGCGCAGCTTCTGCATCGGCGCCGGGATGTTGGACGGCGTGCGCTGCATCGCTTCAAGTTCCGCGCGGACTTCACCGAAGCGGCGCTCGTCATCGCGCTTGCCGCCCAGGCGATCGCTGATCGCGTCGTCCAGTGCCGAAGAGGCACGCTGGCGGTCCTGCAGTTCGTTCTGCGCGCGCTCGACCAGCTCGGCGAAGCCGTGCGCGTCGTCCGGCAGTTCAGCCTGCAGCTGCTGCGCGGCCTGGCGTGCCTGCTCGCGCTTGGCCTGGCGGCGGTCGCGCTCGGCTTCGGCACGGCCCTGCTCGCGTTCCAGTTCCTCGATGCGCTCACCGCCCTGCTGGCGGCGCTGCAGTTCCAGCTCGGCCAGGCGCTCGGTGTGATTGTCGAGTGCGGCACGGCGCTGGGCTTCCTCGCCCAGCAGGCCACGGTCACGCACGTCCATCTCGCGCAGGCGCGCTTCGATCAGCGCCTGGCGGCGGCTTTCGCGGAAGCTGTCGACGCCGAGCTTCAGCGCTTCGTCGTCGCCACGCTGGCGGTGCATTTCCTTCAGGTCGTTGTAGTAGGCGCGTGCCGGCAGCAGGGTTTCCACCTGGCGGCGCGCGGTGACCACCGCCTGGTGCGCGCCATCAAGCTCGGCGAAGTCGCTGACCAGGCGCTCGGCGGCGTCGAAAGTCTTCGGCGTGTCGAGCATGAAGTCGCGCAGGAAGACGTTGAGGTCGCCCAGGTTCTTCGCCGACTGCGTCTTGTGCAGCAGGCGCAGCGCCATTTCGTTGTCGATGCCGAGCAGGTCGCGGAAGCGCTCGGCGTAGCCGGAGAAGGTGTCGAAGTGGTGCAGGTCGGACAGCTTCTGCTTGAGCTTGCGCAGGTCCAGGTCGAAGCCACCAAGATCCTTGGCGATGTCGAACGGGCGTTCGGCGATCATGTAGTGCTTGCGCACATCGCCGGCCGAGGTGCCGTTGCCGGAGATCCACAGCAGGCGCACCAGGCTGACCACACGGCCATCGCCGGCGCGGTATTCCAGCACCAGCGCGGTCCAGGTCGCGCCCTTGCGCAGGTACTGGGTGGCGATTTCGCCGGTGCCGCTGTCCTGCTGGTCGGCCCACGCGCCACGCACGTAGGACACCAGGTTGCGGTCGCGGCCACTGCGCTCGGCTTCACGCGCGGCGGCGTTGAAGTCGACGATGGCCGGCGGCGTCAGCAGCGCGGACATGGCATCGAGCAGGGTCGACTTGCCCGAGCCGGAACGGCCGACGAACAGGAAGCCACGCTCGGCGATCGGTACTTCGGTCAGGCCGTTGAACGTGCCCCAGTTGTGCACCTGCAGACGGCGCATGCGGAACTGCTGCAGGCGCGGGTCCGGCAGGCCTTCGTTGAACAGGGCGGGAGTGTGCTTGGAGATAGCCATGCGATGGTCGGGTCTCTCAGGCCTCGGCGGCCGGGGTTTCGCGCAGCTGGCGGTAGACCGCCGAGAGCTGGGACACGTCTTCGGCGGAGAACAGCAGCTTCAGCGCCGGCGAGACTTCGTGGCGGTCTTCCTGGCCGCTGAGGCGGGTCAGGATGTGGTTGTCCTTCATTTTCTGCACCGCCGAGGCGACGCGGCGGTTGAAGCCGGCGCGGTCGGTGGACAGGTTCTTTTCATAGATGGCCAGTGCTTCGGCCATCTCGGCATCGGCGACCACCGCGCGATTGCCGCGCGCATCGGCCTCGGCCAGCTGCTGGCGCAGGTACAGCAGCAGCACCGAGTCGATGAAGGTCAGCGGCGAGGTGCGCAGCAGCACAGGCGCGTCGACATCTTCGGTATCGGCCTGGCGGGTGAACGCCACGCCGCTGTCACGGTCGAGCACCAGTTCCAGGAACAGGTCCGCCAGCGACGAGCGGATGGCCGCTTCGCTGCGGATCAGCGCCGGCCACAGCTTGGCGTGGCGCAGCTGGTCGATGCTGGGACCGATCAGCAGCTGGCACAGCGCGCGGCGCGCATCCAGCGGCAGGCGCCCGGTATCGCCGAGGTAATACACGTCGTTGCCACGGCGGGGCTGCGCCACGGCCGTCACCGGCTCGGCCTCGTAGGCGTCTTCCGCCACGTCGGCCTGCGGTGCGTCGATGGGATCTTCATGCCAGCTCATGGCGTCTCTCCTGGGTGAACCAAACCAGCGGGATGCGGGCGCGACGGATCTGGCCGTCGCCGCCACGCCATTGCGCAAGCTCCTGCTCGCCGGCAACCACGTTGCCGAAGCGCGTGCCCAGCGACAGGTAGCCGATGACGCTGCCGAGGCCCTGCGGCGCTTCGCGCTGCGACAAAGCCTGGGCGATGCTGAGCCGCGGCTGTGCGTCGAGCAGGTCGTGCAGGTCCTGGCGCAGCGTACGGAAGTCGATTTCGGACGAAGCGACCAGGTCGCCGACGCTCTCCAGGCTGATTGCGGCCGCGTCGTTGTACTCGACATTGCCATCGACCTGGGCGCTGCGCGGATCGTGCAGCTTCCACTGCGACCACGAGCGCAGGCGGCTGGTGGTCAGCTGCAGGTCGCGGCCGATGCCGCGTTGTGCGGGGAATTCGTCACGCAGTGCCAGCGCTTCGGACTGCGCCTGCTTCAGCAGCTGGTTGAGGCGGCGCTGTTCCAGGTAGCCACGGCTCTGCACGAAGCCGCGCAGGCTGCGCGCGAAGTTCTGCAGCACATCGTGCACCTGGCCACCGCGCTCGAGCATGGTGCTGGTGAAGCTGCGCAGGAAGTTGCGTTCGTTGCGGTCCAGGCGGCGCGCGAATCCACGCGCCAGCACCGCTTCCAGCGCGGCATCGAGCTGGGCACTCTGTTCGGCGTCGTTGAGCAGGCGCCAGAAGGCCTGGAAACTCCGTCCGGCGTCACTTTCGCCGATGACATCCACACCTTCGAACAGCTGCGACAACACATCGCCGCGCTCGCCCTCGTCGTCGATGATGCGTTCGCGGAAATCGCGGTTGAGCTGCTCGAAGTCATCGCGCACACGGCGGAAGTCCTCGGTCAGCTCGTCGGCCAGGCCGATGATCTGGCGGGTGCGTTCCAGCGCGCGCTTGCCGTCCAGCGCAACCACGCGGCCAGTGCCGACCCGGGCGATTTCGGCATCGATGCGGTCGCGCTCGTCGTGCAGCGCGGACAGGCGCGCATCAGGATCGGCTTCGGTCTGCGCAGCCAGCGCCGAGAGCTGCTCAATGACCAGCGCCAGGCGGCTTTCGGTGGCGGCCACGCGCGCCTGCTCGAGGCCGTCCGCGAAGCGGATCGCCTGCAGTGCAGCAGTGGACAGCTCGTACTGCTCCTGGTCGGCGCCTTCGGGCAAACGGCGTTCCAGCCAGCCCTGGGCCAGCCAGTGCGCGATGTAGGCCTGGGCGGTACGCGGCAGCTCGCGCGAGAGTTCATCGCCGGCCAGCTGGTCCAGCGCGCGCTGCAGTCGCTCGTTCAGCACCGAGGACGGCAGCGTGCGCTCGCCGTCCATCAGCAGGCCCTGCAACAGGCCGATGATTTCCGGGGCGTGGTCGGCGGCAAGCAGCTTCCACTGGGGCTGTTCGCGCAGGTGGCGGTAACGGGCAATGCGTTCGCGATGCTTCATGCAGCGAAAGAAGTCTGTAGGGCTGACAGGGACGAGCCGCCATGCACGGCTGCCGCGTGGGCAGCCGTGGGCATGCCGGCCTGCAGGGGCCGGCGCGGTGCGGGCAAGCGGCTCAGCGCTTGCCGCCCACTTCGATGAAGCGCAGGAACTCGGCGCGGGTGCGCGCGTCGTCGCGGAAGCTGCCCAGCATCTTGGAGGTGACCATGCTGACGCCGCGCTTGTGGATGCCGCGGGTGGTCATGCATTCGTGGGCGCCTTCGACAACCACGCCGACGCCGATCGGCTGCAGCACATCCTGGATGCACTGGGCGATCTGCGCGGTCATCTTTTCCTGCACCTGGAAGCGGCGGGCGTAGGCTTCGACGACGCGGGCCAGCTTGCTGATGCCCACCACCTTGCCGGCCGGCAGGTAGCCGACGTGCACGCGGCCGATGATCGGCGCCATGTGGTGCTCGCAGTGGCTTTCGTACTCGATGTCACGCAGGACGATCAGTTCGTCGTAGCCGGCCACTTCCTCGAAGGTCCGCTCCATGTAGGCGCGCGGGTCGTCGCGGTAACCGCTGAACCAGTCGCCATAGGCTTCGGCGACGCGGCGGGGGGTATCCAGCAGGCCTTCACGGGACGGGTCCTCACCGGCCCAGCGCAGCAGGGTGCGCACGGCATCCTCGGCCTGCTCCTGGGTCACGTCGCCCTGCGGGGCGGCCTTTTCGTTGTTCTTGCTCATTGCGTACAGCGTCCCGAACGGGGGGCGAGCATCGTACCCGACCGGGGGGTGGGTCGTCCTGTTGGGACGGTTCATCGGGGGTCTCTTGCGGCGCCTCGTTGCTATCGGTTTGGAGGAGGAGAGGGGGCTGCGCAGGACACGCCGTAAACCCGTCCCTGGGGCTCGATGGCGCCATCCATGGCGCCAACGGTCCTGCGCAGCCCCCTCTCCCCCTCCCTGACGGTTTCCTGCGGGCGCGGCCGAACCGCCCGAAAGCGGGGTCGAAAGCTTGGGTTCATGGCTTCGGAAGCGCCGCGCGACTGCGCGACTGCTGTGGTGGGTGCGAACCCTTGGTCCGCACAGCGTTGGCTTCTGCCCCTGCCTTTAAAGAGCCAACCCACCGCGCTCGCGGGATGTGGGGTGGGTGGCGGAGGGCCGGGCGGGGCAGGGCCGTGAGGCGCATGGATGCGCCGATCGAGCTTACATGGGTGAGGGCGCTTTGCTTGCGAGGCATGCCTCGCAAGCGACCGAACGCCCGGCCGCCAGCGGCTGGGCCGGGCCCCGGAGGGGTACTTGCAGCGTGCCCTGCCCCGTCCGGCCCTCCGCCACCCCAGCCGATAGCCAGCAGGCGCAACGCTTTCCTCAACCCACCCACCCATTCAGCAAAAACCATTGATAGGAATGAAATTAGTAGTATCCTATCTATCTCTTATGGACCGACCCCTCGACGAGCGCACCGTGCTGCAGATGCAGCTCAGCTCCGGCCTGCTGTACGCAGGGCGGCAGTGGCAGCGCCTGGCCGACAGCCGGCTCGGCAGCTACGGCATCTCCACCGCCTGCACCATGCCGCTGCTGATGATCGGCCGCTCCGGCGGTGGCATCCGGCAGGTGGCGCTGGCCCAGCAGCTGGGCATGGAGGGTCCCTCCCTGGTGCGCCTGCTGGACAAGCTGTGCGCCAGCGACCTGGTCCGCCGCGAAAGCGATGCCAGCGACCGCCGCGCCAACCTGTTGTGGCTGACCGACGCCGGCCAGGCGCTGGTCAGCGAGCTGGAAGACCAGTTGATCGGCCTGCGCCAGGACGTGTTCGGCGAACTGTCCATGGATGAACTGCACGCCGTGCTGAAGGCATGGCGCCTGCTGGCCGAGGCCGCCGACCGCATCACGTAAGCGCGCTGCCCCCGAACACCGCCGCTGCCGTGCACACGCCAGCGGCTTTTGCCCGTTGCCGTTGTTCTGTTGTTCCTCCCCTCCCCCACTTGCCCCCGCCCCCTACCGATGCCCGGTGAATTCAGTCTCCACGGAGTGTTCGTCCCGACCCTGCTCGGGTTGATGGTGTTGGCCTACCTGGTCAACAGCGGTCTGCATGCGCTGCTGCAGCGTGCCGGTGCCTATCGCCATATATGGCACCCGCCACTGTTCAACCTGGCGCTGTACGGGATCGTGCTTGGCCTGCTGTTCCACCTCCTGCGTTGGATGCAATCGTGAACAAGATCGTGAAGAAAGCCCTTCCCGTACTGCTGACCAGCGCAGCGGTGATCGTCGCCCTGCTGGTGCTGCGCCAGCTGTGGGTCTATTACATGGATGAGCCGTGGACCCGCGACGCCCACGTCGGCGCCGATGTGGTGCAGGTCGCGCCGGACGTGTCCGGGCTGGTGGAAACAGTTGACGTGGCCGACAACCAGGCGGTGAAGAAGGGCGACCTGCTGTTCGTGGTCGACCGCGCGCGCTACCGCATCGCGCTGGAGCAGGCGCGGGCCAGCCTGGCCGAGCGCCAGGCCTCGGTAGCGCAGCTGCGCCGCGAGATCGGTCGCGACCGCAGCCTGCAGGACCTGGTCGCCGCCGAGGATGCCGAAGTGCGCCGCGCCAAGCTGCAGGCTGCACAGGCGGCGCTGGCCACCGCACAGGCCGCGGTCGACCTGGCCGAGCTCAACCTGGGCCGTACCGAGGTGCGCGCGCCGGCCGATGGCCGGGTCAACGACCGCACGATGCGCGTAGGCGACTATGTGGTGGCCGGCAAGCCGGTGCTGGCGTTGCTGGATACCGGCTCGTTCCGCATTGATGGCTATTTCGAGGAAACCCGACTGCGCGGCGTGGCGCCGGGGCAGACGGTGGACATCCGGCTGATGGGTGAATCGACGCCGCTGCGCGGCCATGTGGAAAGCATCGCCGCCGGTATCGAGGACCGCTACCGCAGCAACGGCAGCACCCTGTTGCCGAACGTGACGCCGGCCTTCGACTGGGTGCGGCTGGCGCAGCGCATCCCGGTGCGCATCGCCATCGACGAAGTGCCCAAGGGCGTTGAGCTGATTGCCGGGCGTACCGCCACGGTGACCGTGCAGACCAACAGCACGAAGCACGCAGACAAGGCCGGCGCCGCGCCGACACAGGCGGGCCTGTGAACGCCACCCTGCCCCGTCTCGGCCTGATTGTCGCGCTGGCCAGCCTGGCCGCGTGCAGGACCGTTGGCCCGGACTATGCATTGCCGGAAGGCTCGGCGTTCAAGCGCCCCGAAGCCAATGCTGCCTTCATCGATACACAGAACCCGCACGTGGCCGCCAACCAGGCGCTGCCCGACCGCTGGTGGTCGTTGTACAACGACCCGGTGCTGGACGGGCTGATCACCCAGGCGCTGCGTGACAACGTGGAACTGAAGGCCGCCGATGCGCACCTGCGCCGCGCCGCCGCCGTGTACGAACAGGCGCTGGACGCCGGTGGCTTCGAGTACGAGGCCGAGGCCGGCGTCAGCCGCGCGCAGCTGTCGGCCGAATCGTTCCTGCAGGAGCACGAGCTGCCGGTGATCAACCTGGCCGATGGCAAGTTCGCGGTCAGCTACCAGTTCGATCTGTTCGGCAAGCTCAAGCGCGGCGCCGAAGCGGCGCGTGCCGACGAGCAGTCGGTGGCGGCGGCACGCGATCTGGCCCAGGTCAGCGTGGTCGCGCAGGTGGCCGACAGTTACCTGGAAATCTGCCACGCCAACCACGAGCTGCACGTGGCCGAACATTCGCTGCAGCTGCAGCAACGCAGCCGCACGGTCACCGAGCGCCTGATCGCGGCTGGCCGTGGCACGCCGCCGGAGCTGGCCCGCGCCAATGCCCAGGTGGCACTGCTGGAAGCTGCACTGCCGCCACTGCGCGCGCAGCGCTCGGCGGCCGCCTATTCGCTGGCCGCGTTGCTGGGCCAGACCCCGGGCCAGCTGCCGGCCGGCGTGATCGACTGCGCGCACGCGCCCAGCCTGGCGCAGCCGCTTCCGGTCGGTGATGGCCGTGCGCTGCTGCAGCGTCGCCCCGACATCCGCCAGGCCGAACGCAAGCTGGCCTCGGCCACCGCGCGCATTGGCGTGGCCACCGCCGAGCTGTATCCGGACATCCGTCTGGGTGCCTCGGTGGGCGCCGCCGGCCTGCTGGAAGACTTCGGTACGCCGATGACCCAGCAGTGGTCGATCGGCCCGCTGATCTCGTGGACGCTGCCGTCGTCGGGCACGCACGCGCGCATCCACGCTGCCGAAGCCGGCGCCGACGCCGCGCTGGCCGAGTTCGACCACACCGTGCTGCAGGCGCTGCGGGAGACCCAGACCGCGCTGGACCGCTATGCGCAGGACCTGCGCCGCCTGCAGTCGCTGCGCACCGCACAGGAGCAGGCCGCGCTGGCCGCCGAGCAGAACCGCCGGCTGTACCAGGGCGGCCGCACGCCCTACCTGTCCAGCCTGGATGCCGACCGCAGTCTGGCCACCAGCGACGCCACCCTGGCCGCCGCCGAAGCGCAGGTCTCGCGCGACCAGATCCATCTGTTCCTGGTGCTGGGTGGCGGCTGGCAGGCAAGCCGGCCACCGCACAGGCCTCGGCGAAGTAAGCCATGAACGCGCTGACCGACCGCCAGGCGTGGCTGTTCTCGATCAAGACCTACCTGGCCGCGGTGGCCGCGCTGTACATCGCCATGGCCGGCAACCTGTCGCGCCCGTACTGGGCGATGGGCACGGTGTACATCGTCAGCCAGCCGCTGCTGGGCCCGACCCGCGCCAAGGGCGTATACCGCATCGTCGGCACGCTGGTAGCCGGCCTGGCCACCCTGCTGGTGCTGCCAGCACTGGTGGAAACGCCGCTGGTGCTGAGCGCAGCGATGTCGATCTGGCTGGCCGGTTGCCTGTTCATGGCCCTGCTCAACCGCGGCCCGCGCGGCTACGCATTCCTGCTGGCCGGCTACACCACCGCCTTCATCGGCTTCCCCGCAGTGACCTCGCCGGAAACCATCTTCGACACGGTGGTGGCGCGCAGCGAGGAGATCATCCTCGGCACGGTGGTGGCGGTGCTGTTTGCCTCGCTGCTGTTCCCGGCCTCGGTGCGCCCGATGCTGCGCGCGCGCATCGGCAACTGGATGGAGGACGCCGCACAGTGGTGCCGGCAGATTCTTGAACGCGGTCGCGCACATGCGCCGCGCAACCGGCTGGCCGCCGACCTGGTGCAGTTCGAGGCGCTGATCGAATTCCTGCGCCGCGATGATCCACGCCATGCCGGGTCGGCGGTGTCGATGGAGCGCCTGCGCGAGCGCATGCTGCTGCTGTTGCCGGTGCTGTCCTCGATCGCCGACCGCCTGAGCGCGCTGCGCAGCGACGGCCAGGCGTTGCCCGAAGGCCTGCCGGCGTTGATCGACGACATCCACGACTGGCTGGACGGGCCGACCAATGCCAGCGAGTACGCTCGCCTGCGTGCGCGCATCAGTGCGCTGAAGCCGCAGGTGGACCGCGACCTGCAGCACCTGCAGCTGGCCAGCCTGCTGCTGCGCCTGGAGGAACTGGTGGACCTGTGGCAGGACTGCCGCACCCTGCAGCACGCGATCGACCACGGCACCGCGCCGCTGGACCGCGCGCATTACCGCATCCGCACCGAGCGCGTGGCCGCCGACAAGCACGTCGACTACGGCATGGCGCTGTTCTCCGCGCTCAGCGCCGGCGTGGCACTGATGAGCTACTGCGTGCTGTGGATCGCACTGGGATGGGAAGGCGGAGGCAACGGCGCGATGATGGCCGCGGTGACCGCCGCGTTCTTCGCCGCGCAGGACGATCCGGCACCGAGCATGGTGTCGTTCCTGGTGTGGGCGATGGTGGCCTCGGTAGTGGCCGGCGTGTACCTGTTCGGCGTGTTCCCGGCGGTACACGACTTCGGCCTGCTGGCATTGGTACTGGCGGTGGTGTTCCTGCCACTGGGCCTGATGCTGCACCACCCGAAGAGCGCGCTGTTCGCGCTGCCGCTGACAGTGAACCTGGCTGCGCTGCTGAGCTTGCAGAACACCTACAGCGCCAACATCCAGACCTTCCTCAACTCGTCCATCGCGATGTTCATCGGCATTGGCTTTGCGGTGGTGATGACCCGTCTGTTCCGTTCGGTGGGTGCCGAGTGGACCGCGCGCCGGCTGGTGAGGCAGGGCTGGACCACGCTGGCCGAAGCCGCCGAGGGTCGTGGCCAGCAGGACCGCCAGCGCTTCGCCGCACGCATGCTCGACCTGCTGGGCCTGCTCGCACCACGCCTGGCGGCAACGCCGGAAGGCAGCGACATCGCCTCGGTGGACATGCTCAACGAGGCACGCATCGGCCTGAACATCCTGCAGCTGCGCCGCGCCCGGCTGGAGCTGCCCGAGCGCAGCCGCGAGGCGGTCGAGCACATCCTGGAGGACATCGCCGCGCACTACCGGCAGCAGATTGCCGCGCGCAAACCGATGGTGGCGGCCGAGGCGCTGCGCGAGCGGTTGGATACCTCGCTGGGCCGGGTCGGCAGCGTGGGCGCCTGCAAGGCCCGCGACGAAGCGCTGATGGGTCTGATCGGCCTGCGCTTCGCACTGTTTCCCGAGGCGAAGGCGTTGGCGCCGGGCTTGGCAATGGACACGGCGACGCAGCCGTAGCGCGCTACCCTCTGTGTCCACAGACTCCGCTCCGGGGTCGGATCCTTCGCCCCAGGCGAAGGCTCTGACCCCCGCTCTGCACAGGAAGCTCCAATGAGTTACGACATGATGGTGTTCGAGGCCAGCGCGGCCCCACGCGAGGCGGCGGCCTTCATCGCCTGGTTCGAGAAGCAGACGCAGTGGAACGAGCGCCACGAGTACGACGACCCGGTAGTCAGCAGCCCGGCGCTGCAGGCGTGGTTCGCGGAGATGGCGCAGGAATTTCCGCCGCTGGACGGACCACTCAGCAACGACGATGACGATCGTGACGAAGTGACCGAGTACAGCATCGGCCGGCAGGTGATCTACGGTGCGTTCGCCTACTCGGTGGCCGAGCGCGCGCACGGCCGTGTGCAGGACCTGGCCGAGAAGCACGGCGTGGGGTTCTTCGATGTGAGTGCCGATGAAGCGGCGATCGTGTTCCCCGATGGCCTGGTGCTGATCGCGGAATGACGCCGGGTCGGATCCCTCCCGAAGGGAGGGCTCTGACCCGGGCAAGCAAACAGGCGTGTCTCGGGCGCCGGGGTCAGAGCCCGTTCCCGTTGGGAACGGGATCCGACCCCGGTTCAGAACAACTGGCCCTGCACCGCTGGCTGTTCGATGGGCGCCGGTGCTTCGATCACGTCTTCCGCACCCAGCCGCCAGGCCAGGCCACCCAACCGGCTGGCGTGGCGCTTCAACGCCGCCTGCAGCACGTCGGCGCCGCCGGCCACATGCAGCACCTGGCGGGCACGGGTCAGGCCGGTGTAGACCAGTTCGCGCGACAGCACGCGGCTGTCCTGGCGTGGCATCTGCAACCACACTTCGTCGAACTCCGAACCCTGTGCCTTGTGTACGGTCATCGCGAACGCGCTTTCGTGCGCGGGCAACGCGGCCGGGTGGAAGGCGCGCGGCTGCTCGACGGTGTCGCCGGGGAACCAGGCCACCATCGCGCCGCTGCCGTCGCGCAGGCAGATGCCGATATCGCCGTTGAACAGGCGGTGCCGGTAGCTGTTCTCGGTCACCAGCAGCAGGCGGCCCTGGAAGTAGCCCGGGGTGTTGCCGGCCAGCAGCTGCTCGATGCGGCTGTTGAGCCCACGCGCGCCCTGCGGGCCTTCGCGCAATGCGGTCAGCACGCGCAAGCGGCCGGCCTGCTGCAGGGCAAGCGCTGGATCGGCCACGTCGGCCAACGCACGCCAATGGCCCAGCAGGTGCTCGCGTTGGCCACGCAATGGATCGGCTTCGCCTTCGTGGAAATGTACGCCTGCCAGCGACCCACCACGCAGCAGCTGCAATGCGGTGCTGCTGTCGCCTTCACGCACGGCATGCGCCAGCGATGCCAGGTCCAGCGCATCACTCTGCCGGTAACCGCGCAGCAGCTGCACGCGACGGCCGGCGAAGGCGCGTGGCGTGGCCTGTGGCTGCAGCGTCGCCGGCGCCAGCAGGCCATGCAGCGCCTGCGCATCGTCGGCGCGGGTGCCGATGCCATCGCCGCTGGCACGCAGGATCGCACTGAGTACGTCGCCGGCTTCCACCGACGGCAACTGGTCCGGGTCGCCGAGCAGGATCAACCGGGTGCCGCTGGCGATCGCATCGACCAGCTTGGCCATCATCGGCAGATCGATCATCGACGCTTCGTCGACCACCACCACGTCCACCGGCAACGGGTTGTCGGCGTGGTGGCGGAAGCGCGGCGAATCGGGAATCACGCCAAGCAGGCGATGCAGGGTGGTGCCGGTACTGGGCAGTGCCGCGCACAGTGCCGGGTCCACGCCGTCCTCCTGCAGGCGCTGCACGGCCAGCCGCAGGCTCTCGGCCATGCGTTCGGCGGCGCGCCCGGTGGGTGCGGCCAAGGCCACCTCGGGCAGCGGCTGCCCGGCCTGCCGGGCCTGCGCTGCCAACAGCAGCAGCAGGCGCGCGATGGTGGTGGTCTTGCCGGTACCGGGGCCGCCGGTCACCAGCGCCAGCGGATGGCGCAGGGTCACGCCGGCGGCGCGGGCCTGATGATCTTCGCTGTCCAACGCCCGCGGGAACAGGCGCGCGAACAGCGGTGCCAGTGCGGCCATGTCCGGCGCCGGCAGTGGATGCCGGCCGATGCGCTGCAACCCGGCCGCCAGCTGGCGTTCGTACTCGCGATATCGGCGCAGGTAGAGCAGGCCGTTTTCCAGCACCAGCGGCGCGTCCTCGGCGATGGCGTCGAACTGCTTGGGTGTCGCTACCCAAGGGGATGCGCGCAGCTGGGCCAGCCAGTCCTGCGCATCCGGCCATTCCGGTACGCCTTCCAGCAGGCGCTGCGGCTGCGCCGGATCGAAGCCGGCGTGGCCCTGCGACACTGCCAGCGAGGCCAGCGCCGCCGCCAGCGCCACGCTCTCGGGCGTGTCGTCGCGCAGCCGCATCAGGCTGGTCGCCAACGCATGGTCGAGGGTGCGCAGCTGGCCTTTCTTGTGCAGTTCCTTCAACAGGCTCATGCGCTGGCTCCACGCGCACGCGCCGCCAGTTCGGCCTGGGCCTGCTCGCCACCGGCGAACAGCGCGTCCAGTGCATCCACCAGCGCCAGCGGGAAGCGGTCCACATGCACGCCGTTGCCAGCGCCATCCAGCCCGCGGCAGAACAGGTAGCGGATGCCACCCATGTCGCGCTCGTAGTCGTAGGCTGCCCCCAGGCGGAAGCGCAGCCAGCGATGCAGGGCCACGGTGTAGATCAGTGCCTGCAGGTCATATTCGCTGTGGCGCATGGCGATGGCCAGCAGGTCCGGGCTGTAGCCGGGCAGGCGGTTGGACTTGTAGTCGAGCACGTACCAGCGCCCATCGCGCACGTAGGTCAAGTCGATCATGCCGGTCATCAGGCCTTCCAACCGGCGGCGCTGGCCGAAGCCTCGGCGACTGCTGGAAACGCCATGCGCGTGCAGTACCTGCAGCAGCGCCGGCACGGTGGTCGGTTCGATGGCGAAGTGGAAGTCGATTTCCGCGCGGCGCTCGCCCTCGGCCAGGCTGCACAGGGCGCCGCCTTCGGGCAGCGGTACGGTCAGCGTGTGGCCAACCAACGGCACCAGCACCGCCACGCCATCGTCCAGATCGACATCGGCATAGCCTTCGTCGTGCAGCGCCTTGCGCAGCACCTCGGCTTGCCCCTCGGGCGCTTCCAGGCCCGGTTGCCAATCCGCCCATGCAGCGAAGTCGACGTTCTCCATCGCCTCATGCAGCACGTTGCCGAAGCGGCTGCCCATGAAACGCGGATCAAGCGGCGCGCTGTCTGCGGCGGCCGCGGCGGGTTCCGGCAGGGCCGGTTCCAGCGGCAGTTCCGGGCCAGCCGGTTCGTCGGCCGCCGGTGCTGGCAGTTCGGTGGCGGCCGCTTCGATATCGTCGCCGGCGCCAGCATCGGCATGGGCCAGCTGGGTGAAGCTGTACACCCACCAGTCATGCGGCACGCGCCGGGTCAGCGCACGCACGGCCGGCAGGTCACCTTCCACTTCGGCCGCCAGCTGCGGCAGCGCGGCCGGCGCCTCGCTGTCGTCGACATACACATCAGCATGTGTGCGCAGCACCTGCAGGTCACCCAGCAGCGGCGCCAGCCGCGTCCTGCCGAGCCCAGCCAGATCGCCCACGGCGATCCACAGCGCGTGCTCGGCACGGGTCAGGCCCACATACAACAGGCGTGCATCTTCGGCACGCTGCTCGCGTTCGCGCTGCGCGGTGGCCGCTTCCCAGGCCTCGTCCTTGTCGAGCTTCCAGTGCAGCTGGCGCTGGCCGCCCACATACACCGTGCAGTGCGACGCGGTGTTCGGCGCCCCGCCGTCGATGCCGATGAAGGGCAGGAACACCAGCGGATACTCCAGGCCCTTGCTCTTGTGCAGGGTGATGATCTGCACACGACGCGCGTCCGATTCCAGGCGCAGCAGCTGCTGCTCGTCATCCTGGTCGGCATTGGCCATCTGTCCCTGCAGCCAGTCCAGCAGGCCATGCATGCCCAGCGCCTGCGCGGAGGCTTCCTGCAGTAGTTCGCCCAACTGCAGGTAGTTGGTCAGGCGGCGCTCGCCATCGATCAGCGCCAGCAGGCGCTCGCCTTGTGCAGCACAGATTTCGGCGATCACCGCGAACGGGCCACCACGCTGCCAGCGTTCGCGCCAGTGCAGCAGCTGTGCCTGGAACCCGCGTTGCAGGTCGCCCTCGCGTTCCATCGCGGCGATCGCGCTGGCCTGCTGGCCGAGCAGTACGGTGGCCAGTGCCGCACGCAGGCGGCCTTCATCGGCCGGTTGCAGCAGGGCCAGCAGCAGCGCACGAAGATCGCGCGCTTCAGGGGTGGCAAACAGGCTCTGCTTGCCGGCCGCCACCGCCGGAATGCCCACCGCGGCCAGCGCGCGCTGTACCAGGGTGGCCTCGCGATGCGAACGCACCAGCACCGCGATGTCGCCCGGCTGCACCGGTCGCCCACGCAGCACGGCGTTGCCGGCACGCGCAGCAACCAGGGTCTGGTGGATCGCTGCCACACAGGCCTGGGTGGCGGCATCGCGCGAGGCATCGGCGCTCATCGCCTTGTCGCCGCCACTGCGCAGCACGCGCAGGGTCAGCGCGACGGCGGCACGACCATCGCGCAGGTAATCCTCGTCAACCCGCACGCCGCCGGGCCGCACCGGCTCGAACTGGATGTCGCGTTCGAGGAAAGCGTCTTCGCCGCCGTTGTCATACAACGCCTGCAGCGCACGCAGCACGGCCGGTCGCGAGCGGAAGTTCTGGTCCAGCACCGGTGCCTTCTGCGCCACCTGCTTGGCCTTCAGGTAGGTGTGGATATCACCGCCGCGGAAGCCATAGATCGCCTGCTTGGGGTCACCGATCAGGAACAGCGCCGGCGCCAGGCCGAGTTCGCGCACCTCCGGCGAATTGCCGAACACGGTGTGGAAGATGCCCCATTGGCGGTCGTCGGTATCCTGGAACTCATCGACCAGCGCGATGCGGTACTGCGCGCGCAGCTGCTTCACCAGTGCCAGCCGCTGCGGGCCTTCCAGCGCCAACGCCACGCCATCGATCAGATCGTCGTAGGTCTGCACCCGGCGAGTGCGCTTCAGTGCCTGCAGCCGCTGCGTGGCGTCGGCGCGAAGCGCGTGCAGGAAATTCAACGCGGTGGCACGCAGCCAGGCATCGCGTTCGGCCAGCAACGCGACATAGCGCGCCAACGGCGCCTGCAACGGCGACGATGGCGTGCGCTCGGCGAACTTCTTGTTGGTCTTGGCGGCCAGTGCCTCGGGCAGCAGCGCTGGCAGGCGCTCATTGGCCAGCAGCTCGCGCGGGTCGGCGCGCTCGGCCCAGGCCAGCAGCTGCCGGCCCAGCGGGTGCAGCCACCCCAGCTTGTAGGACACGCCGTTGATCCACTTGTTGTCGACCGCATCGCAGAGGTCGATGAAGAACTGCTCGCCATGCGCGCGCACGCTTGCGGACAGTGCTTCCGCCGCGCTCTGCAGGGCCGGATGCGGATCGGCCAACGCCACCGGCTGCGGCAACGGATGCAGCGGCGGTGCGGCCAGCAGCGCGCGCAGATCGGCGGCCAGCGCGTCCGGGGTGGACCACAGCCAGGTCAGCGGTTCCAGCGTGGCCGGGTCGTTGGCATGCACACGCCACAGGTCGGCCGCCAGCTCCTCCAGCAGCTCACGGTCACTGGCCAGCAGTTCCGGCGGGTCGAAGGTGTGGCCGCTCTCCAGCGCATGCTCGCGCAGCACGCGGGTGCAGAAGCCGTGGATGGTGAAGATGGAGGCCAGGTCGATCTCGTCCGCGGCCACCTGCAGGCGCCGCTTCAGTGCGGTGGCACTCTCGGAGCCGCCCTGCAGATGGCGCTGCAGGACTTCGCGGGTCAGGCATACATCCGGCGCTTCACCCTCGGCCGGTTCCAGATCGACCAGGCGTGCCGCCAGCGCCAGGCGCTCGCGGATGCGCTTGCGCAGTTCCTGGGTGGCAGCGTCGGTGAAGGTCACTGCCAGGATCTGGCCGATGCGCAGGCCCTGCTCCACCACCAGGCGGGTGAACAGCGTGGCCAGGGTGAAGGTCTTGCCGGTGCCGGCGCTGGCTTCGATCAGTCGAATGCCATCCAGCGGCAGGGCCAGGTAGGGATCGCGGCTGAGGAGCTCGATGCCGTCCCCGATGATCACGGTGCTCATGCGCTGCCCTCCTGGCGTGATTCCGTGCCGAGGGTGCGGCCTTCGCGCACCGCGCTGAAGACCACCTGGCTGTTGCGCAGCAGGTCGGCATAGCTGGCATCGGTGGCGAATGGGTCGGCACCGCGCAGCAGCAGCTGCCAGGCGTCGCTGCTGGATTCACCCCAGGTGCGGTCGCTGCCGTGCCACTGCTTCCAGCCTTCGCTGCGCTGTTTTTCTGCCGGCGCGTTGTACAGCACCCAGCCGGTGTACGGGGCAAAGCGCAGCGGCTCACGCAGGCCACGCTGGCGCAGCTGCAGCAGTGCACGCAGCGCCGCGCGTGCGGCGGGAACGCTCAGCGCCGGTACGACATGCGGGCCCGGCCCGGCATCGCCGCCATCATGGAACTGCACCAGCGGCAAGGCATCACCGGCGGCATTGGCCAGCAGCCAGTCCAGGCCATGGCGGATCACCGCGTTGCCGTTGAGGGTGCCGGCGCGCAGGCGCACCAGGCCCTCGGGATGCCGATCGGCCACGCGGCCGTGCAGGCGCACCCCGTCGATTTCCACTTCGTAGCGACGGCTTTCCAGTGGTTCGCCCTGCATCCAGCCCAGCAGCGCACTGGCATACGGGCGGGTTTTCAGCTGCTCCACCTCGAACTGGCGCTCGCCCAATGGACCCGACGGCAGCAGTCCACGCGCGCGCAGGCGCGGGTACAACGGCTCGGTATCGCCGCTGAGCGTGGCACGTACCACCGCCGCCTGCACGCTGCGCTTCTCCGGCCCCCGCGAAGACAGCACCAGCGGTTCCAGGTCATCCACCTCCTCGACCTCGTCAGCCAGGCGCAGGCCCAGTGACTGTGCGAGAAACTGCCCGGCCGGGTCGCACAGGAAGCGACGCAGGGTATCGAGCGAGACCTCCTCTTCCACCGCATCGTCGAGCGGCGGTGGCAACGGTGCATCGAACCACGGCTGCAGGCCTCCACGCTGGCCGGTGAGGCGACCGGCAGCGGGATGCCACTGGCGGCGATAGCTGAAGCGGCGCGGGTCGCCATCGCCGAACGCGCCTGGCGAAAACGGCTGCAGTGCGTGGCGCACGGTGAAGTCGCGGGTGGCCACAGCCGGATCGAGGTGATACGCCGCAGCCGCATCGATCAGTTCGCTGACCAGCACCGACGGCTCACGCACGCTGCCATCGCGCGGATCAGCACCGAGGTAGCTGAGATAGAACACCTCCTGCGCGGCGGCGAACAGCTGCAGGAACAGGAAGCGATCGTCCTCGCGGGTGGAGCGGTCGCCCGGCCGGCGGCGCGGCGTATCCAGCTCCGCAGTGAGCTGGTTGAGACCGGCGGCCGGGTCACGGCGCGGGAAATCGCCATCGTTGAGGCCCAGCACGCAGATCACCCGGAACGGCAGCAGGCGCATCGGCACCATGCGGCCGAAGCTGATGCCACCGGTCAGCAGCGGTGCGCGCGTATCGGCCTCGCCCAGCGCGCCGGCGAAGTGCGAACGCACCACCTCCGGCGGCACGCCGTCTTCGAAACCGGCCTTGGCGGCGTCTTCAGCGAACTGGTTGAGCAGCTTGCGCAGGCGCTCAAGGGCACGCTGGCTGTTGGGCGAGCTGGGCGCGGTTGGCAGCAGTGCATCCAGCAGCGACAGCAGGCGCTGCCGCCACTGCGCGGGCGTCAGCAGTTCGCCGAGGCGTCGCTGATACACCGCCAGCACACGCAGCAGGCGCAGCAGACGGTCCAAGGCGTCCAACGCGCCGCCTTCCAGTTCGATCCACGGCGCCACGCCGGCCAGATCGGCCTCGCTGCCGGTGGCATGGCCGAGTACCAGGCGATCCAGTGCGAACTGCCAGGTATAGGCATCGTCGGCTGGCGCCTGATGCTGGTTGCGGTGCTTCGCATCCAGGCCCCAGCGCGCACCGGCCTGTTGCAGCCAGCCGTGCAGGCGGTCGAAGTCCACTGCTTCCAGCCCGGCCGCTTCGGCCAACGGCGCGCTGGCCAGCAGGTCCAGCACTTCGTTCAGGCCAAAACGCGAGACCGGCAGGCCCAGCAGGTGCACGAACACATCGGCCAGCGGCTCGCCGGCCAGCGGGCTGCTGTCGGCCAGCGCATACGGAATGTGCTCCTCGTCGCCCCCCCGGCCTCCGAATACCGCTTCCAGATACGGCACGTAGGGATCGATGTCCGGCGCCAGCACCGCGATCTCGCGTGCCTGCAGCGGTGGGTCGAAACGTGGGTCCTGCAGCAGGCTGCGCAGCTGGTCGTGCAGCACCTGCAGCTCGCGCAGGCGGGTATGGCAGGCATGCACCTGCAGGCTGGGATCGTCGCTGCGCAGAGCCTCGCGCAGCGCGCCCGAGGGCAGCGCACGGCGGTGGAACAGATCGCGCTGGAGGCGATGCAGCAGGCTGTCGGACAGTCCACCTTCGTCCAGGGTTGGCCGGGTGTCTTCCTCCGGATCGGAATAGGCGGCGATCTCGCCGGCCGGGTGCACCACCTCGTAGCTGCCCAGCACCGCCATGAAATCGCGGCCGGCCGCCCCCCAGGCTTCCAACAGGCGGTTCTCGCCGGCGGCCTCGCCGAACGGGTCCGGTGCGCCGCTGCGCAATCGCTCGGCCAGCGTCTGCAGGTCGCCCCAGTACGACTGCACCGGGGTGGGCATGTAGAAATGCAGTTCGCCCACCCGCGCCTGGGTGGCCATCACCCGCAGCACATCGGGCGAGATGTTGAGCGTCGCGAACGCAGACATGCGCGGCGGCAGCCCCTGCGGCAGCGGCTTGCCGGCGCCTTCGAAGCGGTCCAGGTACTCCTGGATGCGACGTGCACGGTAATCATGACCGTGGGTGATGGTGCGCCACAGGATCGCCTGCGGGTCGGCCGGATCGGCACCGGCTGCCCAGCGCAGCAGCCAGTCGCGGCGCCACGCCTGGTACTTCTCGAATACCGAGGCCAGCTCGCCCGCCAGCGCCCACGGCTTCAATGCGTCACCGCCGGCAAGATAGGACCGCAGCGCGCGCATCGGTGGCTGCGCCAGCAACGCCGGGTCGCGCAGCGCCTGGTACAGCTTCCAGTGCAGGCCGGCCGCGTCCAGGTCGTCCTGCTCGCCGCTGACATTGGCCTTCAGCGCGCGGGCCACGAACTCGCCCGGGGTGAGGAATTCGAGGTTGGCAGCGACACCGAATTCGGCGGCCAGTGTCGCTTGCAGCCAGCGGCGCATCGCGACCTGCGGGATCAGCACCACTTCCGGCGCCAGCAACGGCTGGCTCGGCACCGGCGCGCGCACGTTGCGCGCCAGCAGCGCGGCCAGCACGTCCAGGGAATTGGAATGGTAGAGGCGGAAATCGCTGCCTGGGTCACTCATCATGCACAGTGTGCAGGACGGCAGGCAGTATTCAATGGTCGGTCCATCGACGGTACGGATTGTTCCGGGCTGCCGGCCGATTGTCCCGGCCTGCGCCAAGCCCTGCCGTGCAACAATACTGGACCGTCCAGTCTGCTTATGTTCAGCCGGCTGGCCCGATCCTTCGATGTCTAAAAAACGTTAATGGTGCCCATGTCGGCTTCCGCCTCCAGTCTGGTGCAGTTGTCCAACGTCCGCATCGACCGGAGCGGACGCACGATCCTGCGCGACGTGTCGCTGCAGGTGCCCAAGGGCAGCATCACTGCCGTGCTCGGCCCGTCCGGCAGTGGCAAGTCGACCCTGCTGGCGGCACTGACCGGCGAGCTGCGACCGGTCGCCGGTGAGGTCACCCTGTTCGGCAAGCCGATCCCGCACGACAGCAGCGCGCTGCTGGAGATGCGCAAGAGCGTGGGCGTGCTGCTGCAGGGCAATGGCCTGCTGACCGACCTCACCGTGGCCGAAAACGTCGCACTGCCGCTGCGCACGCATACCCGCCTGCCGGCCGCCGTGCTGCGCCGGCTGGTGGAGATGAAGCTGCATGCGGTGGGCCTGCTGGCCGCCGCCGATGCGTGGCCGCGCGAACTGTCCGGCGGCATGGCACGCCGCGTGGCGCTGGCCCGTGCGCTGGCGCTGGACCCGCCGCTGATGATCTACGACGAGCCGCTGACCGGGCTGGACCCGATCGCCTCCGGGGTGATCATGAGCCTGATCCAGCGCCTCAACCACAGCCTGGGCCTGACCAGCATCATCGTCAGCCATCACGTGCACGAGACCCTGCCGATCTGCGACCAGGTGATCGCCATCGCCAATGGCGGCATCGTGTTCCAGGGATCGCCCGAGGCACTGGAGTCCAGCCAGGATCCGCTGCTGCGGCAGTTCCTGCATGGCCAGCCCGATGGCCCCATCCCGTTCGATGCCGCGCCGCGCGCGAGGGTTGCCTGATGCCGTTCGTTCAAGCCACCCGTTCGCTGGGCCGCGCCGGCCTGTTCTCGCTGACCGTGCTGCGCGGTTCGCTGCCGACCCGTGACTTCCTGGCCGAACTGACCCGCGAGATCTACAAGATCGGCGCGCGCTCGCTGCCCATCATCGCCGTCGGTGGCGCCTTCGTCGGCCTGGTGCTGACCCTGCAGGGCTACCGCACGTTGACCACCTTTGGCGCGGCCGACGCGCTGTCGACCCTGCTCGGCCTGTCGCTGTACCGCGAGCTGGCGCCGGTGCTGACCGCGCTGCTGTTCATCGGCCGCGCCGGCAGTTCGATCGCCGCCGAGCTGGGCCTGATGCGCGCCACCGACCAGATCAAGGCGCTGGAGCTGATGGCCATCGACCCGGTGGCCAAGGCCGTGGCACCACGCTTCTGGGCGGCGGTGCTGACCGTGCCGCTGCTGACCGGCATCTTCTGCTCGCTGGCGATCAGTGCCAGCTACTTCGAGGCCGTGCACGTGCTGGGCCTGGACAATGGCGTGTTCTGGTCGGCGCTGCGCAACAGCGTCGATTTCTGGGATGACTTCGGCGTGGCGATGCTGAAGTCGGCGATCTTCGGCGGCACCGCCGCCCTGGTCGCCGCCTACGTTGGCTTCCACGCCGAGCCGACCATCGAGGGCACCTCGGTGGCGACCACCCGTGCGGTGGTCAACGCCTCGCTGCTGGTGCTGATGTTCAACTTCGTGCTGTCGGCAATGTTGTTCACCTAACCCCTCCACCGGCGGTGCGCTGGCGCGCGCGGCCACCACGACTTGATCAGGTAATCCACATGGCCATCCGCGGTCCCAGACTCGAATTCTCCGTCGGCGCTTTCCTGCTGCTGGCCCTGGCCTCGCTGATGGTGCTGGCCGTGGCTTCGACCAACCAGCGCTGGAGCTGGGGCAGCCAGGGCTACGAACTGAAGGCGCGATTCTCCCAGGTCGGCCAGCTGCGCAAGCAGGCGCCGGTGAAGATCGGCGGCGTCACCGTCGGCCAGGTCGCCTCGATCGACCTGGACCCGGTGAAGTTCGAGTCCATCGTGACCCTGCGCATGGACAGCAAGGTCAAGGACCTGCCGGCGGATACCTCGGCCGGCATCTTCACCAGTGGTTTGCTCGGCGAGAGCTATATCGGTCTGCAGCCGGGCGGTGATCCGGACGTGCTGAAGGCCGGCGACGAGATTGTCTTCACCCAGCCGGCGGTTGACCTGATCCAGCTGGTCGGCAAGTACATGTTCAGTGGTGGTGCCGGTGGCGGCGCTGCTCAGAAGCCCAACGATGGCGCGCAGGCGCCTGCAACGGAACCGCAACCATGAAGATGAAACTGATCCCGGCCCTGCTCGCCTCGGCGCTGCTGGCGGCTACTCCGTTCCTCGCCCAGGCCCAGGCCGCCGCTCCCGCCGCTGCCGCGACGCAGGGCCAGGCCGGCAAGGTGGTGATCGATGCCAGCACGCGCATCCTCACCACCCTGCAGCAGCGCAGGAGCGAGTTCGGCAGCAACCCGGCCAGCCTGCGCAACTACATCGACAGCGAACTGAACCGCACCTTCGACCGCGACTATGCCGCGCGCCTGGTGCTGGGCCCGCACGCACGCGGTGCCTCGGATGCCGACATCAAGCTGTTCGCCGATGCCATGGCCGACAGCCTGATGCAGCGCTATGGTTCGACCCTGCTCAACATCCAGGGCAAGCCGAGCTTCCGCCTGAAGGGTGAAAGCCCGCTGCCGGGCAACCGCGGCGTGCGCGTGAGCACCGAGCTGGTGCGTGCCGGCAGCGAGCCGACCCCGGTCGAGTACTGGATGCGCAACGTGAACGGCCAGTGGAAGATCTTCGACGTCAACATCGAAGGCATCTCCTACGTGCAGACGTTCCGCAACCAGTTCGACACCCCGCTGCGCCAGAAGGGCATCAAGCAGGTGGCCAGCGAACTGCACAGCGGCAGCATGCAGGCCGGGCCCGCGGGCAATGGCAAGTAACGCACTGGCACTGCTGGAAGGCGACACCCTGCGCCTGCGCGGGGTGCTCGACCGCGCCGCAGTGATCGCGCTGTGGCCGCAGCTGCAGGCCCTGCCGGCAAAGCTGGCACGGCTTGAGCTGAGCGAGGTCGAGCGCGTGGACAGCGCCGGCCTGGCCCTGCTGGCCGAGCTCGCGGCACGTGCGCGCAAGGCCGGCCACCCGCTGGTGATCACCGGCGCGCCGGCTGGCTACAACGAATTGAGCGCGGCCTATCGGCTGTCGCCCAACCTGGATTTCAACGCTACTTCTGCTGCGAGCTGACATGAACGTCGTGCGCACCCTCCCCCTGATCGTCCTGGCCACCGCCCTCACCGCCTGTGCCGGCAAGCCCGCGCGCAGCGATGCCCCCGCGGCCAGCACCCTGGTTCCGGCCAGTACCTCCACCTCACCCGCCGCCGCGGCCACCGATGCAGGCACGGCTGACGCTGCACCGGTCGCACCCGTGGCCAATCCGCCGGCTGCTGTCGCATCGTCGCCGGCTGCGCCGACCGACAGCGGCGACAGCAGTGCAGCGAAGACCGCCACAGCCGCCACGCCCGGTGGCGATGACGACTTCGATGCCCTCTATGGCGGTGCCGGCAACACCACCAATGCGGCGGCCTACGACCCGTGGGAACCGTTCAACCGCAAGGTGCACAAGTTCAACAACGCGGTCGACCGCGGCGTCGCGCGTCCGCTGGCCACCGCCTATACCCACGTGGTGCCGCGCTTCGCCCGCACCGGCGTCAGCAACTTCTTCAGCAACCTGCGCGCGCCGGTGACCATCACCAACCAGCTGCTGCAGGGCCGTGGTGCCGATGCCTGGGACAGCCTGGGCCGCTTCCTGATGAACAGCACGCTGGGCATTGGCGGCCTGTTCGATCCGGCCAGCAAGGCGATGGTGCCGCGTCGCAATGAAGACTTCGGCCAGACCCTGGGCGTGTGGGGCTGGCGTCGCTCGCGCTACGTGGAACTGCCGTTCTTCGGCCCGCGTACCGTGCGCGATGTGTTCGGCCTGGCCGGCGACATCCCGCTGTCGCCGATCCGCCGCATCGAAGAGGACAAGGTCCGCATCGGCCTGCAGGGCCTGCAGCTGGTCGACACCCGCGCGCAGCTGCTGGCGATCGACGACCTGCGTGATACCGCCGTGGACGAGTACTCGCTGGTGCGCGATGCGTGGATGCAGCGCCGCAACTACCAGATCGAGAACGATCTGCGCAGCAAGCGCGAGCGTGGCCACGACGACGCCAATTCGCCGATCCCGGTCGATGCAATGCCGATGCCGCAGTGGACCCACTGAGTCCTTTCAGCAGCGCATGAAAAACCCCGCCTCGGCGGGGTTTTTCTTTGGCGCTTCGGGGTGGGTCGGAGCCCTTTCCCGTGGAAAGGGATCCGGCCCCGGCCGATCAGGCCGCCAGGGCGGCCTCGATGGCTTCGCGCAGGCGCGCGTCATCGGCCGCCACGTCCGGAGCAAAGCGCGCGAGGACCTTGCCGTCGCGGCCAACCAGGAACTTCTCGAAGTTCCACAGCACCGCCGGTGCTGCGTGGATCGGGATCTCCTTGCTGGCCAGGCGCTCGCGCAACGGACCTTCACCGATCGACTGCGGCTGAGCGGCGATCAGCTGCTGGTACAGCGGGTGGGTGTCGTCACCGGCCACGCTGATCTTGGAGAACATCGGGAAGCTGACGTCGTAGGTGAGCTGGCAGAACTGCTGGATTTCCGCCTCGCTGCCCGGCTCCTGGCCGAGGAAGTTGTTGGCGGGGAAGCCCAGCACTTCCAGGCCCTGCGCGTGCTTTTCCGCATACAGCGCCTGCAGGCCTTCGTATTGCGGGGTCAGGCCGCACTTGGAGGCGACGTTGACCAGCAGCAGCACCTTGCCCTGGTAGTCGGCAAGCGAGGACGGCTGGCCGTCGATGGTGGTGAGGGAAATGTCCTGGATCGGGGTGCTCACGCGGGGGCTCCGGCTACGGCGGGGAATGGCCCACCAGCATAGCGCCGCGCACGCGGTTGTAGAGCCGGGCCCACGCTCGGCTGATGCCACAGCAGCCGAGCGTGGGCTCGGCTCTACAGGCAGGATTCAATCCACGCAGATCGTGCCCTGCGCCTTGCCGTCCTCGATGCGCTGGCGGCAGCCGAAGTTCTGGCTGGCATCGCGCTGGCAGGTACCGGTGGCGACGCTGCCAGCGGCCACCTCGCCGCTGGCCAGGCATTGGCCCGTGCAGTCGCTCTTGCGACTGCAGGCCTTGCCGGCATCGGCGTAGGGAATCACGCACTGCTCGCGCTGCAGCCGGCCCAGCCGCTGCAGGGTGCCACCGGCCGCCTGGCAGTCGACGTCGCGTGCCTCCTGGTAGGCCTCGGCGGCTTCGGGGCTGGCCGCAGTGCCGGTCTGCGCCGCCACGTCCACGGCCGGCGGCGCACTGCTGCAGGCGGCAAGCAGTGCGGTCAAGACAAGGCTGGAGCAGAGGCGCAGGCGCATGGCGGTACCTGATCGAAGCGGACAGGCCGCCAGCATACGCATCGGCGATGCAGGCGGCGTGTCAGCGTGGCTCAGGCCTCGTCGCCGTCGTTGCCTTCGTCCTCGCCGGCCCCATCGCCCTCGGCCAGATCACCCAGCAGCGACTGCGCCTGTTCGGACGCCAACGATTCCACGCCACGCAGGCGTCGTTCGATGGTGCGCGTCTTGCGGCTGGCCTCGCCGATGCTGCGGCCGACCGTGGTGATCTGCTTCTCGGCCTTTTCCAGGATGCCGGCGAACTTGCCGAACTCACTCTTCACCGCACCCAGCAGGCTCCACACTTCGCTGGAGCGCTGCTCGATGGCCAACGTTCGGAAGCCCATCTGCAAGCTGTTGAGCAGGGCAGTGACGGTGGTCGGCCCGGCCACCACCACGCGATGCTCGCGCTGCAACAGGTCGACCAGGCCCGGGCGCCGGATCACTTCGGCGTACAGGCCTTCGGTGGGCAGGAACATCACCGCGAAATCGGTGGTGTGCGGCGGCGCGATGTACTTGTCGCAGATCGACTTGGCCTGCACGCGCACCGCGCGCTCCAGCTGGATGCCCTGCAGGCGCACGCCCTCTGCGTCCCCCTGGTCCTGCGCATCCAGCAGCCGTTCGTAGTCCTCGCGCGGGAACTTGGAGTCGATCGGCAGCCACACGGGCGTGTCATCGCTGCTGCGCCCCGGCAGGCGTACGGCAATGTCGACCATTTCACCGCTGTCCGGCCGCACCTTCACCGCACGTGCGTACTGCTCCTGGGTGAGCGTCTGCTCGAGGATGTTCTCCAGCTGCACTTCACCCCAGCTGCCACGGTTCTTGACGTTGGTCAGCACACGCTTGAGATCGCCGACGCCGGTGGCCAGCTGCTGCATCTCGCCGAGGCCACGCTGCACCTGCTCCAGTCGCTCGGACACCAGCTTGAAAGAGTTGCCCAGGCGCGTTTCCAGCGTCGACTGCAGCTTCTCGTCCACCGTGTGGCGCATCTGCTCCAGCTTCTGTGCGTTGTCGTTCTGCAGCGCGCGCAACTGTTCTTCCAGCGTGGCGCGCATTTCGGCAATGCGCTGTTCGTTGCGCTGGGTCAGTTCCTGCAGGCGCAGGCCCAGGCTTTCGGTCAGGCGCTGCTGCGACTGCGCACCTTCCTCACGGCCCTTGCGCGCATCGTCCACCAATGTCTGCCGCAGCGCGCCAAGCTGGGTGTCGGTGCGCCCGGTGAGCTCCTGCAGCTGCTGGCCGAACGCGTGGATGCGCGCTTCCTGCTGCTGGCCGAAGGTTTCCAGCTGGCCGCGCAGTTCCTGCAGGCGCTGTCCCATCAACGCGGCGCCGCGCTGCTGGCTGTCGGCGGCTTCGGCGCGCGCCTTGCGGGCGTCTTCGCCCAAGGCTTCGCGCAGCAGGTCCAGGCGCTGGTCGGTGCGGGTGGAGAGGTCGGTCAGCGCGCGGGCAAAACCATCGAGCTGTTCGCGCAGTTCGCTGCGCCCGGCGCGTGCCTCCTCGCGCACCGCCTGTTCCAGGCGGTCATGCGGTGGACGGCGCAGCAGGGCGACCAGCTGCAGGATGAGCACGGCCAATAGAAGGCCGCCGATGAGCAGATATTCGGTTTGCATGGCACAAGTGTAGGCTGGCGGAGTCTCAGCTGCTGCGCCGGAACCATGCTCGCTCTGTACGGAAAGCCAACCTCCATCAATGTGCGCAAGGTGCTGTGGCTGTGCGCGGGGCTGGATCTGCCCCTGCACCACGAGCCTGCGCCACCGGCAGACCTGGTGGCCACACTGAATCCGAACCGGCAGGTACCGGTGCTGCGCGATGGCGACTTCGTGCTGTGGGAGTCCAACAGCATCTGCCGGTACCTGGCCGTGCTCGCCGGCCGTGACGACCTGCTGCCTGCTGCGGCGCAGGCCCGTGCGCGGGTGGAGCAGTGGATGGACTGGCAGGCCAGCGACCTCAACAGTGCCTGGCGCCACGTGTTCATGGCGCGGGTACGGCAACACCCGGACTACCCGGATGACGCCCGCGCCGAGGCCAGCCTGGCGCAGTGGAACCGGCTGATGGGGGTGCTTGATGCACAGCTGGCCGCCACCGATGGCTACGTGGCGGGCAGCACCTTCACCCTCGCTGATGTCGTGCTGGGGCTGTCGACCCAGCGCTGGCGCAGCACACCGGGCCACAAGCCCGTGCTGTCACACCTCGCGGCGTGGTTCGAACGCCTGCGCCAGCAACCGGGCTTCACCGCCCATGTCGACAACGGCGTAGCCTGAGGGGAGGTGCCGGTCGCTGTTGGCAGGTGTCGACCTGGGTCGACACGGTGGATCCATGCCATTCGTGGATGAATCTCTGTAGAGCCGAGCCCATGCTCGGCTGAGCGGCGTGCGCTGACGGCAGCCGAGCGTGGGCTCGGCTCTACAGGAAAAACCGGGCCTTACCAGCCTTCCAGCACGATCTTGCCCTTGGCGCGGTGGCTTTCCAGCAGCGCGTGCGCGCGCCGCAGGTTGGCCGCGTCGATGCGCCCGAAGTGCTCACCGAGCGTGGTCTGCAGCACGCCTGCATCGATCAGCTCGGCCACCCGGTTCAACAGCTCATGCTGGCGCTGCATGTCCGCGGTCCTGTACAGCGGGCGGGTGAACATCGATTCCCAGTGCAGCGACAGCGCCTTGCGCTTGAGCGCCATCACATCCACCTGGCCCGGGTCATCGATCAGGCCGAACTGGCCCTGCGGCGCCAGCAGTTCGACGATCTGCGCGTAGTGCTGGTCGGAATGGGTCAGGCTGGCCACATGCTGCACCTCGCTGATGCCCAGCCGTGCCAGGCCTTCGGCCAGCGGCTGGCTGTGGTCGATCACGTGGTGCGCGCCCATCGCATACACCCAGTCCTGGGTGTCCGGGCGCGATGCGGTGCCAATCACCGTCAGTTTCGTCAGCTTCCGCGCCAGCTGCACCAGGATCGAGCCGACGCCACCGGCGGCACCGATCACCAGCAGGGTCTGGCCCTCGCCACCACCCTCGGGAATACGCAGGCGGTCGAACAGCAGCTCCCAGGCGGTGATCGCAGTCAGCGGCAATGCCGCGGCGGCCGCATCACCGAGGCTGGCCGGCTTGCGACCGACGCTGCGCTCGTCCACCAGCTGGTATTCGGCATTGCTGCCCGGCCGGTCGATCACGCCGGCGTAGTAGACCGCATCGCCGGGCTGGAACAGGGTCACTTCGCTGCCCACGGCGTCGACGATGCCGACCGCATCCCAGCCCAGCACGCGCGGGCCATCGGTGGCCACGCCGCGGCGGACCTTGGTGTCGACCGGGTTCACCGCCACCGCGCGCACCGCCACCCGCAGGTCGCGGGGGCCAGGCTGCGGCAGTTCCAGTTCGATGTCGATCAGGGCCCGGGCGTCGTCGATCGGCAGGCCGGCGTGGGTGTAGGCAATGGCGCGCATGGCAGCGGTCCAGTGGGGAAGGAGTGGACAGGTTGCGCCGCGCAAGGCCGCTCAGAAAGGCGCAGAATCGGGCAGCACTTTCACTCTGGCAATGAAGATGATCCGCTTCGACGATCTGCAGTTGTTCGTCCGCACGGCCGCACTGGGCAGCTTCTCGCAGGCCGCGCGCGAGGCCGACCTGTTGCCCGGCCAGGTCGCTGCCGCCGTGGCGCGGCTGGAGCGCGAACTGGACCTGCGCCTGTTCGTGCGCACCACCCGCAGCCTGCGCCTGACCGGTGAGGGCGCGCTGTACCTGCCGTATGCGCAGGAGGTGCTGGCTACCCTGCGCGAAGGTCGGGCCCGCGTGCAGGGCGAGGACGCCGAACTGCACGGCACGCTGCAGCTGTCGGCGCCATCGGACTTCGGTCGCAACCTGCTGCTGCCGTGGCTGACCGCGTTCCGAGCCGCCCATCCACGGCTGCGCCTGCACCTGCAGCTGTCCGATGAGGTAGCTGACGTGTTCCGCGATCCGGTCGATGTGGCAATCCGCATCGGCCACTTCGACGACGCCAACTACGTGGCCCTGCCCCTGCTCGAAGGCAACCGCCGTGTACTCGCGGCTTCGCCCGATTACCTGCGGCGACGGGGCACGCCCGTGCGCCTGGACGAACTGCGCGAGCACGATTGCCTGGTCTACCAGCTCAGTGGCCGCGCCTACGATCGCTGGTCGTTCGAGGTCGACGGGCGCCGCACCGTGATCCCGGTGCGCGGCCCGCTGGTCTGCGACGACGCCGACGTGGTGCGGCGCTGGGCGGTGGCCGGCGAAGGCATCACCTACAAATCCTGGCTGGACCTGCGCGAAGACGTGCTGGCCGGCCGCCTGCAGCTGCTGCTCGATGGCGTTGGCAGCCACATTCCGCTGCAGCTGGTGTGCCCGCATCGCAAGCAGTTCTCGCCGGCGGTGCGGCAGCTGCACGCGCAGCTGCGCCAGCACCTGCAACCGCTGCTGTCTGGCATGCCCGATGGACTCACCAGCCCCCTGTCGCCCGCCCCGGTGCTGGCCGACAATGACGGCCCTCCGTAAAAGAGAACACCGCCATGCCGTGGATGGGCATCCAGGACCTGTGGACGTTTCTGGTCGCCGTGCTGGTGTTCCTCGCCCTGCCCGGCCCCGGCACCTTCACCCTGCTGACCGCCACCGGCCGAGGCGGCGTGCGCGGTGGCTACACGGCACTGGCCGGCCTGCTGGTCGGTGACCAGATCCTGATGTGGCTGGCGCTGGCCGGCGTGGCTGCGCTGCTCAAAGCCAATCCGCTGGTGTTCCATGCCGTGCAGTACCTGGGTGCGGCCTACCTGGTGTGGGTGGGCATCAGCCTGCTGCGCACGCCCAGGCACGAGGGCGGCGACGCCGGTCCGATCCGCATGCAGCCCGGCCGCTACTTCCAGCAGGCGATCCTGGTCAGCCTGCTCAACCCGAAGGCAATCCTGTTCTACATGGCCTTCCTGCCGTTGTTCATCGATCCCAAGGCACACCAGGGCATCGCCACCTTCGCCGCGCTGGCCGGCATCATCCTGGTGGTCAGCATCGCCTACTGCTCGATGCTGATCGGGGTCGGCAACCTGGCCCGCCGCCGGTTGATCCAGCATCCGCGCATCAGCGATGCGCTGCGCCGGGTGGCCGGCCTGTTCCTGGTGGGGTTCGGCATCCGGCTGGGGTTGAACGGCTGATACCGCCGTCGAGCAGGCTCTGACGCCGCGTCGACCAACCAAGGTTGGCCTCTACCAGAGCGCGGGATCCGGTAGTCGCCGGCCTTGGTGGCGCTGGCGCCACCGGCGTTCATGGTCCCAGAGGCCGTCTGCCAACCAGGGTTGTCCTCTACCGGCCGTGCATTTCGGCACGCAGATGGTCGATGAACACCCGCAGTTTCGGTGCCATGTGCTCGCGTGCCGGGTAGTACAGATGAAAGCCGGCAAAGGGCGGCTGCCAGTCGTCCAGCACCGCCTGCAGGCGCCCGGCCACCAGATCATCGGCTACCAGCGAGGCGAACCCCTGTGCCATGCCCAGCCCGGCCAGCACGGCGGCGTAGGCCAGTTCGGCATCGTTGAACACCAGGCGGCCGGTCACGTCCACCTCCAGATCGTGGCCATCCCGGCTGAACTCCCACGGCATCAACCGGCCATTGGCACGACGGTGGACGATGCACGGATACCCCTGCAGATCATGCGGGCTGGCCGGGATGCCATGCCGCGCGAAGTAATCCGGCGTGGCCACCACCACCTGTCGCTCCGGCGGCCCGATCGGCACCGCGATCATGCCGCGCGCCAGTGATTCACCCAGGCGGATGCCAGCATCGAAGCCCTCAGCCACCAGATCGGTCAGCGCCGGCTCGACGCACAGTTCCACCTCCACCTGCGGGTAGCGCGCCAGGAACGCAGGCAGTGTGGGCAGCACCCGGCGCTCGGCAACGATGCGTGGCAGGGTGATGCGCAGCTTCCCGGCCGGGACCGCGCGCACGCTGTCGAGATCGGCGAACGCCGATTCGATCTGTGCCAGCCCGCCGCGTACATGTGCGAGGAAGCGCGCACCGTGTTCGGTCAGGCCAACCCGGCGCGTCGTCCGCTGCAGCAGGCGCACGCCCATCCGCGCTTCCAGCGCGCGCACGCTCTGCGACAGCGCCGAGGTGGAGACCCCCAGCGCATCGGCGGCGCGGGTAAAGCTGGCATGGTCGGCGACGTGGACGAAGGCAACCACCGCCGACAACGGTGCGGAGGGATCCATTGTGAAGCCACTCTTCATGGTGAGTCCGGTTCCTTCCAGTTTATCCACAGGATCGGGCGACGGATGCTGTGGCTCCCGGCGGTGCAGCCGCCTTCCTGTGAGAGAGCCCCACATGTCGCTGGACCACTACCGCCTGCTTGGCCGCTCCGGCCTTCGCGTCAGCCCGTTGGCACTGGGTACGATGACCTTCGGTGCCGACTGGGGCTGGGGCGCGGACGAAGCCGAGGCCCGCCGCATCTTCGACAGCTACGTCGAACGCGGCGGCAATTTCATCGATACCGCGAACAACTACACCAATGGCAGCGCCGAGACCCTGCTCGGACGCTTCGCCCAGGGCCAGCGCGACCGGCTGGTGATCGCCAGCAAGTACACGCTGGCCACCGTACCCGGCGACCCGAACAATGCCGGCAACCACCGCAAGAGCATGCTGCGCTCGGTGGAGGACAGCCTGCGCCGGCTGGGTACCGACTACCTGGACCTGCTGTACCTGCATGCCTGGGACGACACCACCGGCGTGGACGAGGTGATGCGCGGCTTCGACGACCTGGTCCGCAGCGGCAAGGTGCTCTACGCCGGCATCTCGGACACGCCGGCCTGGCAGATCGCGCGCATGCAGACCCTGGCCGACCTGCGCGGCTGGGCACCGTTGGTGGCGCTGCAGATCGAGTACAGCCTGATCCAGCGCAGCGTCGAGCACGAACTGCTGCCGATGGCCGATACGCTTGGGTTGGGCGTGGTGGCGTGGTCGCCGCTGGGCAGTGGCGTGCTGACCGGCAAATACAGCGCCGCCGACCTGGCCCAGGGCGATGCCCTCGATGCCTCACCGGGTGGCTCACGCCGCAATGTCGCCCTGATCAATGGTGCATTGACCCCACGTTCGCTGCAGATTGCCGAGGAAGTCGGGTTGATCGCCGCCGCTCTTTCGCATTCGCCTGCGCAGGTGGCACTGGCCTGGTTGCTGCAGCGCCCCGGTACCGGCGCGCTGCCGATCATCGGCGCCCGTACCCTTGCGCAGTTCGAGCACAACCTGGCCGCGCTGCAACTGGTGCTGCCGGCCGATGCCCTGGCTCGTCTTGATGCGATCAGTGCGGTGGCGCCTTCGTTCCCACACGATTTCCTGCAGATGCCATTGCCAAGAATGCTGATGAGCGGCGGCACCCGTCTGCGCGCCCGCGGGCGCTGAGGCCCTGGCAGGGAGGGCGCGCTATGCTGGCCTTCCCTGCCGAATGGACGCGCGTGGATGGCCCGGTTGGCTCGCTGTACCCTGCCCTTGCTGCTGCTCGCCGGCACCGCCTCTGGCACCACCGTGCAGGACCATCGCTGCCTGACCGGTGGTCGCAATGACAGCATCCACCTGGAATGGCGCTGGCTGGAGGACGGCCAGTCCGACGTGCGCTACGCGGGCCACCGCGATCGCCTGCCGCTGCGCCGGGTTTCGATGGAGACCACGGTGCTGGCCGAAGATCGCCCCTACCAGTTCGACAGCGTCTGGGAAGAGCATGTCGATGGCCGCCTCAACGGCCGTTACCTGCTGAGCACGCAGGGTGCCCTGGTGCTGGATCTGCGCTACGAACGCGCCCGCGACGGCCGCAGCACCACCTTCCACGACGACCCCGAAGCCTGGCAGGAAGACGGCTGCCACTGGCCCAGCCCCCCCTGAGGCGGTACCGGGCTTACGGCCCTTTATGCCGATTCCGGCAGCCTGCTCGCGGTGCAGCGCGCGGCGTGTCGGGTATGACCCGCGTCAGTGGTAATGCTGCGCTGCGTTCGGTCACACTCGGGGACTTGTCGTTCTTAGTCACCCCTTCCGAGGCCTGCATGTCCCTGTTCCGGCGCAAGTCCCTAGATTCCGTCACCGTCCACGAAGCCGGCAGGCGCCTGATCCCGACGCTCAGCTGGCCGCACCTGATCGCGCTGGGCATCGGCGCCATCGTCGGTACCGGCATCTACACGCTGATCGGCGTTGGTGCCAACCTGGCCGGCCCGGCCGTTCTGATCTCCTTCGCGATTGCCGGTGCGGTCTGCGCCTGCGCGGCACTGTCCTACGCCGAACTGTCGACGATGATGCCGGCCGCCGGCAGTGCCTACACCTACAGCTACAGCGCGCTGGGCGAGGTATTCGCCTGGGTGGTGGGCTGGAGCCTGATCCTGGAGTACTCGCTGGTGGTGAGTACGGTGGCGGTGGGCTGGTCCGGCTACTTCGTCGGCTTCCTCGAATGGGTCCACACCCAGTTCGGCTGGAACGTGCACCTGCCGGCCTGGCTGGCCGCCGGCCCGCACGTGGAAGGCGGCATGATCAACCTGCCGGCGATCATCATCACCTGGCTGGTAGCCGGTATGCTGATGGCCGGCACCAAGGAAAGCGCCACCCTCAACGCCATCCTGGTGGTGTTCAAGCTGATCGCGCTGGCCATCTTCGTGGCGGTGGCCCTGCCCGCCTTCGACAGCAACAACCTGCAGCCGTTCATGCCGTACGGCTTCGCCAAGTCGATGGGCCCCGATGGCGTCGAGCACGGCGTGATGGCGGCAGCGGCAATCATCTTCTTCGCCTTCTACGGCTTCGATGCGATCTCCACTGCTGCGGAGGAAACCAAGAACCCGGGCCGCGACCTTTCGATCGGCATCATCGGTTCGATGATCGGTTGCACCATCGTCTACGTGCTGGTCGCGCTCGCCGCCGTTGGTGCGATGAGCTACGCCGTGTTCGGCCACAGTGCCGAGCCGCTGGCGCTGATCATGCGCCAGCTCGGCCATCCGACCGCGGCAATGGTGATCGGCGTGATCGCGATCATCGCGCTGCCGACCGTGCTGCTGGCCTTCCTGTACGGCCAGAGCCGCATCTTCTTCGTGATGAGCCGCGATGGCCTGCTGCCGCGTGGCCTGTCCAAGGTCAACGCCCGCACCGGCACACCGGTGGCGACCACGCTGTTTACCGCCGTGGTGGTGTCGGCGCTGGCCGGCGTGGCGCGCCTGGACGAGATCGCGGCACTGGCCAACGCCGGCACCCTGGCCGCGTTCACCGCGGTGGGCATCTGCCTGGTGGTGCTGCGCCTGCGCGAACCCGACCGTGCGCGTACCTTCCGCACGCCGCTGGCCTTCGTGGTCGGTCCGCTGGCCGCGCTCGGCTGCATCTACCTGTTCATCAGCCTGCCGCACACCACCCAGCTGTACTTCCTGGTGTGGAACGTGGTCGGCCTGGTGCTGTACTTGCTGTACAGCCGCCGCCACGCGTTGATCGCGAAGTAAGGAGGCCGCCGGGCATGGCCCGGCGCTCCTCTGTAGAGTCGAGCCATGCTCGGCTCACGGGGTGCCTATCGAAAGCAGTCGAGCATGGCTCGACTCTACAAAGGCGCAGTCGAGCGCCGCTCGACTCTACGGAGCAGCGGCGTACTCCTGCGCCTGGCGCATCACCCGCAGCAGGTTGCCGCCCCAGATGCCGGCAATCTGCTGCTCGGTATAGCCCTTGCGCAGCAGCCACGCGGTGATCTTCGGCAGCTGGCTGACATCGGGCAGATCGCTCAGGCCACCGCCGCCATCCCAGTCCAGGCCGATGCCCACATGTTCCGGGCCGACCACCTTGAGGATGTGCTCGAAGTGGGCGAAGAAGTCGTCCAGGCTGGCATGGCGCACCGGGTGCTCATGGTCCAGCGCCTGTTCGGCGTTGAGCAGAGCCACACCCTGCTCGATGCCCATGCCTTCCCAGCCGCCCAGCTGCTTGCTGAGCGCTTCTTCGGCCTGCTTGCGCTCGGGCGTCTTCGCGGTGTCGATCAGGTAACCGCCATAGGCATTCACCTGGATCACGCCACCGGCCTTGGCCAGCTTGCGCAGGCGCGCATCGTCGAGGTTGCGCGGGTGGTTGTAGATCGCCTTGGCCGAGCTGTGCGAGAGCACGAACGGCACCTGCATCATCGCCAGCAGGTCATCGAACACCGCGTCCGACGCATGCGACTGGTCGATCACGATGCCCAGCTTCACCGCTTGCCGCACCAGGTCCTTGCCGGCCGGGCTCAGGCCTTTCCATTCCGCGCCCTTGGGGTCGGTGGCCGAATCGGCGAACTCGTTGTTGGCGAAATGCACGGTGCTGAGCAGGCGCAGGCCGGCGCGGTGGTAGAACGAGAGCAGGCTCGGGTCAGCCACCAGCGGGCTGGCATTTTCCATGCTGATGTAGACCACGCGCTTGCCGGCGGCCTTGATCCGCGCCGCGTCATCGGCGGTCAATGCCAGCGCGAAACGCTCGGGATTGGCGGCCAGCATTTCGCGGATCTCCAGCAGCCGCTGCAGGCCGTGGTCACGCTCGGCCAGATGGGCGGCGGCGGTGCGGTCGCCCTGGTCGGTGTAGATCGCCCAGAAACCGCCGTCCAGCGCGCCTTCGACCATGCGCGGGTAGTCCACCTGCGAGAGCGCGTTGCGGTCGTGGCGCTGTTCGATGTCGAAGCCGGCGCGGCCGAAATTGGCCGGCGTATCCAGATGGCTGTCGAGGGTGACCAGGCGTTGCTGCAGGGCCTTGGCCCGCGCCAGCTCCTGCGCGCTGAACTCGATGGCATGGGCGGACAGCGGCGCACTCAGCGCCAGGGCAAGCACAACGGACAGACGACGCAACGATGGCATGGGCTCTCACCGGCATTGGGAAGAGCCCGACCATAGCGCTGCGGCCGCGCATTGGGTAGCGCCGGGCCACGCCCGGCGGATCTTGAGGCTGTCAGGCAGATCAGCCGAGCATGGGCTCGGCTCTACAGCGTCCCGCGGTCAATCCACCACGCGGCAGAACACGGCCTTCAGGTAACGCGATTCCTGCACGTGGGCCATGAACGGATGGTCCGGACCGGCGCCAGCCACCTTCAGGATCTGGATCGTGCGGCCGGAGAAATAGGCCGCGCGGCGCAGCATGTCGAGGAACTGGTCCTCGGCCACCAGGCCGGTGCAGGAGAACGTGGCGAACAGGCCGCCCGGCTTCACCACGCCCAGCGCCAGCTTGTTCATGTCCAGGTACTTCTTCAGCGCAGTGATCACCTGGTCGCGGTCGCGGGTCATCTTCGCCGGGTCCAGGATCACCACGTCGTACTGCTCGCCACGGTTGGCGGCATCGCGCAGCCACGGGAAGATGTCGGACTGCACGAACTTCGGGCGCACGTTGTTCAGGCGCGAATTGCCCTTGGCGATCTGGATGACGTCTTCATCGATGTCGATGCCGACCACTTCCGAAGCGCCACGCGCCGCCGCATACACGGCGAAACCGCCGGTGTTGCAGCACAGGTCCAGCACGCTCTTGCCTTCCACCTGCTGGCTCAGCCACTCGCGGTTCTCGCGCTGGTCGGCGAAGAAGCCGGTCTTGTGCGCACCGGCCGGGTCGGCGCGGAACTTGATGCCGTACTCGGTGATCACCGACGCTTCGGTGGTGGTGTTGCCGTGGAAGTCGAAACTTTCCTGCTTCTGCACGTGCTCGTCGGCGAAGCTGTGGAAGCGGCAACCCGGGAACTGCTCGCGCAGGGCGTCGTAGATCCACTCGCGGTGGCGGAACATGCCGGCGGCGAAGAACTCGACCACCACCAGGTCGCCGTAGCGGTCGACCACCAGGCCGGACAGGCCGTCGCCTTCGCTGTGCACCACGCGCCAGGCGTCGGACACCGCGTCCAGCTTCAGCACCTCACGGCGCAGCGACACCGCTTGGGCGATCTTGCGCGAGAACCAGCCGGCATCGACCGGCACGTTCTGATCGGTTTCGAGGATGCGCACGGCGATGCGCGAGTGCCCGTTGTAGAACCCGCGGCCAATGAACTCACCATCGATGCCGACCACGTCGACGATGGAACCGGGCTTGGGCCGGACGGTCGGCTTCTCGACCAGTTTCTGGAAGATCCACGGGTGGCTGGAACGCCACGCATTCTTGAGGCGGACAATCGGAAGGGGGGTATTCATCCACCTATTGTAAACCGGCCGCCGGGGTCGGATCCCCGCAGGGGCTCTGACTCCATTGGGGTTCCCGCCCCGCCCGGGCCCCATTTGACGGCAGCCCGCCCAGACGGCAGAATCGGCGCCAGAAGGGGAGTAGCTCCCAGACGTTGTCGCCGTCATTTCGAGCCCGCAGGCTCCGGTGCAACGGCAGTTCCAGCCGACTGGGACTGCGAGCGAGACCTTCGCCGTACTGGCGAAGCTCTGTCCCTGGATCCCCCTCCCGATCCTCCGTTGCAGATCCTCGCCGTCCGGCCTGGCATTCATCTTTCCAACGGACATTCCCAATGCAGACGATCGGTAACGTGTGGTTGTGGGGCGGCTTCGCAGCGGTGGTGGTCATCGCCCTGCTGGTCGACCTCGTGTTGATGCGCCATGGTGGACCGCACAAGGTCACCTTCAAGGAGGCCCTGTGGTGGTCGATCGGCTGGGTCGCGCTGGCCCTGCTGTTCAACGCCGGCCTCTGGTACTACCTGAATGAGACCGCCGGCCAGGTCGTGGCCAACAAGGTCGGCCTCGAATTCCTGACCGGTTACCTGGTCGAGAAGGCGCTGGCGGTCGACAACATCTTTGTCTTCCTGATGATCATGAGCTACTTCGCGGTGCCGGAGGAGCAGCGCCAGAAGGTGCTGATCATCGGCATCCTGGGTGCGATCGTGCTGCGTACGATCATGATCTTCGCTGGCAGCGTGCTGATCAGCCAGTTCCATTGGCTGCTCTACGTGTTCGGCGCCTTCCTGCTGTTCACCGGCTGGAAGATGTGGTTCGCCGCCGGCCAGGAGCCTGATCTGGAAACCAATCCCGCGCTGCGCTGGATGCGCAAGCACCTGCGCCTGCTGCCGGACTACGCCGGCAACGCACTGAGCGTGAAGCGCGACGGCGTGCGCTGGTTCACCCCGCTGTTTGCCGTGCTGATCCTGATCGCGGTCACCGACGTGATCTTCGCCGTGGACAGCATCCCGGCGATCTTCGCGATCACCACCGACCCGTTCATCGTGCTCACCTCCAACGTGTTTGCAGTGCTGGGCCTGCGCGCGATGTTCTTCCTGCTGGCCGGCATGGCCGACCGCTTCCACCTGCTGCCGTACGGGCTGGCACTGGTGCTGGGCTTCATCGGCATCAAGATGATGATCATCGACCTGTTCAAGATCCCGACCCCGGTGTCGCTGGGCGTGGTGGCGGTGATCATCGCCGCCACCGTGGTGCTGAGCCTGAAGTACCCGCCGAAGGAAGGCGAAGGCCAGGCCTGAGCCTGACCGTTGAACGGCGCGGCCGGTGGGATTGTCCCGCCGGCCGTTTCCACTCTCCCGCTGCGGTGGCCTTGGTTTCGCGCCACTCACCGCCATTGCTGGGGTATGGACAACAACGCGCCCCTGCCCGCCGGCGACGTACCGGCCCCTCGCAATGACCGCTCGCGCATCCTGCGGGCGTTCAATGTCAGCCTGGCCGCCGTGCTGATGCTGGTGGCCGTGTTCGCCCTGCAGGGCACCTTCGACTGGCGGCCCTGGGCCGTGGCGCCACTGGAAGCGAAGGGCCTGCTCGGCCTCATCGGTGGCCCGATGCTGCATGCCTCGGTCGAGCATATCGCCGCCAACAGCATCGCCATCCTGATCCTGGGCACCCTGGCCGGCAGCGTGTATCCGAAAGCCACCGTACGCGCGCTGCCCCTGCTATGGCTGGGCTCGGGCCTCGGTGCGTGGATGCTGGGCAACCCCGGCAGCGTGCACCTGGGCGCCAGTGGCGTGACCCATGGCCTGATGTTCCTGCTGGCCAGCCTGGGCCTGCTGCGCCGCGACCGCGCGGCAATCGCCACCGGCCTGATCGGCATGCTGTTCTACGGCGGCATGCTGATGACCGTCCTGCCGCACGCCGACGGCGTGTCCTGGCAGTCGCACATGGGCGGCGCCTTCGCCGGCATCATCGCCGCGCTGCTGTTCCGCAACGCCGACCCGCTGCCGCCGCGCCAGCGCTACAGCTGGGAAGACGAGGAGGACGAGGTCGAGCCGCTGGCCGACGACGAGCTGGAGCCGCCGTCACCGCAGCGCGTGCCGGTGCTGTGGCAGCCGCGCGAAGGACAGGACTACGTGGTGATTCCGTTCCGCCGCCCGGACGAGCCGCGCGGTTGATCGGTGACGGGGTCGGATCCCCGAAGGGGCTCTGACCCCATCCGGCATCTTCATGACCCGGTAGTGGCCGACCTTGGTCGGCGCTCCTGCTGCATGCCAACCAAGGTTGGCAACTACCAGAGCACGCGGACCAGCGCGGGTCAGTCCGCCGCGCTACCCGCCGCGCCCATTCCATCCACCGCCTGCCGGCCCAGCGCCGGGTCATCGGTGAAGAACGCATCGATGCCGGTGGCCAGGTAGGCACGCATTTCGGCGATCGATCCCTCGGCATTGCGCGCGTTGTCGGCGCCCTTGCGCAGGTTGCTGGCCTGGAAATGGTTCTCCGGGCGGAAGGTATACGGGATCACCATCAGCCCCACCGCATGCGCATCGCGCACCAGCGAAGTCGGCGTGCCCAGTGCACCCTTGGCATCCAGCGGAATGATCGAGCGCAACTCCGGACCGATGCTGTCGGCGTAGCCGGCGATGTCCTTCAGCCCGGCCGGGGTCATCATCTGCGCGTAGGTCAGCTTTCCACCAGCCTTGGCGATGTCGGCCGGCTGGGTATCGCCCTTCCACAGCAGCTGCAGCAGGCGGATGTTGCTGCCACGCGGGATCTTGCCGCGCAGGTAACGCAGGTTGGCGATCTCGAACGACTGGATGGTGACCGGGCCGACGTTGGTATAGGCGTTGCCGCGCAGCGCGGCCAGCAGCTTGTCTTCCATCGGCAGGCCGATCGACTGGAAGTAGGTCGGGTGCTTGATCTCCGGCACCAGGCCGATGCCGCGGTTGGCGCGCCCGGCCTGCTGGACCAGGAAGGCCAGGATCTCGTCCAGGCTGGCGATGCGGAACTGGCCGTCGTAGGCGGTGCTGCGCAGCTCCGGCAGGCGCTCCCGCGCGTACAGGGTCTTCAGCTCGGCCAGGGTGAAGTCTTCGGTGAACCAGCCATCGACCTTCTGCCCATCGATGACCTTGCTGGTGCGGCGACTGGCGAACTCGGGATGCGAGGCCACGTCGGTAGTGCCGCTGATCTCGTTCTCGTGGCGGGCCACCATCACCCCGTCCCTGGTCATCACCAGGTCCGGCTCGATGTAGTCGGCGCCGTCGGCGATGGCCTGGGCGTAGGCCGCCAGGGTGTGCTCGGGCAGCAGCGCGCTTGCGCCGCGATGGCCGTAGACCGACACCTTGGGCGCGGCCGGGGTGGAGGATTCAGCACTCATGGCCACCGATGGTGCCACGGCCAGCGACAACAGCAACGCACAACCCCACGACTTCACTGCGACTTCCCCAAGCGGTATGTGATGGGCGTCAGTATGAGGCGGCAATGTGACAGGCGGGGGAAGCGTGCACCTGTAGAGCCGAGCCCATGCTCGGCTGACGGGTAGAACCGCCGAGCATGGGCTCGGCTCTACAGTTACTTCCCGATGCAGAAACTGGAGAAGATCCGTCCCAACAGGTCATCGGCGCTCATCTGCCCGGTGATCTCGCCCAGCGCGTCATGCGCCAGGCGCAGCTCCTCGGCGGCCAGTTCCAGGTGTTCGTGCGCCAGCTCGCCATCGGCGCGCTGTGCGTGTTCCTGTGCGCGTTCGATCGCATCCACGTGGCGTGTGCGTGCGGAGAACTCACCGTCCACCTGCTCCCCTGCCCCGGCAGAGGCAATCGAGCGCAGACGCGCATGCAGGTCCTCCAGGCCGGCACCAGTCGCGGCCGAAACGAACACGCGGTCCGGGTCATCCAGCGCCGGCAACGCTTCCAGCAGGTCCGACTTGTTGTGGATGTAGACCCTGTGCGGCACCGCCGCTACGGCATCACCCAGCGCGGCCTCACCGGCCGCCGGATCGCGCGCGTCCAGGACGATCAACGCCAGATCGGTACGCTCGATCTCCACGTGGGCGCGGCGCATGCCTTCGCGTTCGATGGCGTCACCGCCGTCGCGCAGGCCGGCGGTGTCGACCAGGGTCAGCTCCAGGCCGTCCAGGCGGATGGTCTCGCGCAGGGTGTCGCGGGTGGTACCGGCGATGTCGGTGACGATGGCGCGCTCGCTACCGGCCAGCGCGTTGAGCAGTGAACTCTTGCCCGCATTCGGCGGACCGATCAGCACCGCGTGCAGGCCATCGCGGAGGCGACGGCCGCGTTCGGCATCGCGGCGCAGAATGGCCAGATCGCTGCGCGCCTGTTCCAGCCCACGCCGCACCTGCGCGCCACCGAGGGTATCCAGCGGTTCGTCAGCGAAGTCGATGGCCGCTTCCACATGGATGCGCAGCAGCACAAGCTGTTCGACCACGGCCTCGATGCGGCGCGAGAACACGCCATCCAGCGAGCGGCGTGCCGCGCGCGCGGCGCGGTTGTCACCGGCGGCGATCAGGTCGGCGATGGCCTCGGCCTGGGCCAGATCGAGCTTGCCGTTGAGGAAGGCGCGTTCGCTGAACTCGCCCGGCCGCGCCTGGCGGGCGCCCAGTGCGATGCAGCGCGCGACCAGTTGCTGCAGCAGCACCGGACTACCGTGGCCCTGCAGTTCCACCACTTCCTCGCCGGTGAAGCTGTTCGGCGCCGGGAACCACAGCACGATGCCATCGTCGATGACCTCGCCGTCGGCATCGCGCAGGCGCGCGTAGTGCGCATGGCGCGGCCGCAGCGCGGGCGCGCCCAGCGCGTTGGCGATCACCGCGGCGCGCGGGCCGGACAGGCGCAGCAGGCCGACACCGCCGGCGCCCGGCGCACTGGCAATCGCCACGATGGTGTCGGTGCGGATCGCGTCGTTCATGGCTCAGAGCTTCTCCAGCTGCGCGCGCGCCTGCGCCGCACCGCTGCCCTGTGGCTGCAGCGCCAGGTAAGTGGTGTAGGCCTGCTTCGCCTTGGGCTTGTCGCCCGCGTTGAAGTAGGCATCGCCCAGATTCAGATAGGCCACGGCGCGCGAGGGATCGATGTTCAGCGTGTTCTCCAGCCAGCGTGCGGCTTCAGCGTAGCGCTGCTGGCGGTAATAGACGAAGCCGAGGTTGTTGGCAGCCTGGGCAAAGTCCGGGCGAAGCTTCAGCGCCTCGGTGAACTGCGCCACCGCCTCGTCGTACTGCTTCTCGCGGTACAGCAGCAGGCCGCGGTCATTGGCCTGCTGCGCGCGCTGGCGATCCGATGCCGGGCCCGCAGTGGGCACCACCAGCTTGGCTTTGCCGCCCTGCAGGTCAGCCACGGTCACCGGTGCCTGGCTGCCCTTGGCTTCGCTGGCGGCTTCAACCTTGTTGTTCAGTGCGATCGCGTCGGCGGTCAGCTGGCGCGTATCGGCGTTGAGGAATTCCTGGCTGTCCGGCACCTGGAACACGAACTCGCCGCCCTGGGAACCGGGCAGGCTGCCGAACGCCGGCGTCTGGTGCGAAACGGCCGAGACGGCCGGCGCCACGTAGGCGGCCAGTTCGGTACCCGTGATCAGGCCATCGCCGTTGAGGTCGCCCTTGCCGGCCAGCGCCTGCAGCAGTACCCACGTAAACACCGAATGGCCATTGGGGCCGGCGTCGGCCACCTGCTGGTCGGCACCGCCGGCGGTCAGCATCTGGCGCGCGCTGCGGCGTGCGTTCTCGCGCAGGAACGACGACGACGAAGGGCCGCCACGGGTCAGGCCCAGGCCGCTGTAGCAGGCATCCATCACGAACATCACATGCTTGGCCTGCATGCTCTCGGCGATGTTCTGGATGTCGGTCATCGCGATGGCGTCGGTAGCGAATTCCTTCGGGTCCGAATCAACCGGGATGATGTAGCCGAGGTCGCGCCCGGAGGCGAGCTGGCGGGTAGCACCATGGCCGGCGAAGAACACGAACACACGGTCGTTCTTTCCGGTGCGGTCATCGGCCAGGCGGTCGTGGAAGGCGGCCAGGATGTTGTTGCGGGTGGCCTGCTCGTTCTTCAGCACGATCACCTGCGAGGACGGGAAGCCGAACTGTCCGGTCAATGTGTCGGCCACTGCCTGCGCGTCATGGCTGGCGTACTCCAGCTTCGGCCACTTGGCGTAGTTGTCGATGCCGACCACGATCGCCCACGACTTCTCGTAGCCGGTGGTGACGGTGGCGGCACCGGTGTCGCCCTTGCGCGCGCGCGCAACGGTGAAGTCGCGGCCGTTCCAGCCTGCGAACTGGTAGCCATCGGCAATCAGGCGGTCGAGGATCTGCGGCAGCGCCTTCACCGCACGATCGTGGATGTCGTGGAACAGGATGATGCCGCGCTGTTCCTTGTTCACCTGGTCGAGCACGCGCTGCACGATCGACTCCGGCACCGGATCGGCCCAGTCCATCGAGTCGATGTTCCACATGATCGATTTCAGCCCGGCCTCGTTGAGCAGCTGCAGGCCTTCGGCGTTGCGCGCGCCATAAGGGAAGCGGAACAGCGGTGCACGCTTGCTGTCGACGTCCTTCAGCAGCGTGTCGGTGTCCAGCACCTGCTGGCGCAGCGCATCACCGGTGGTGCGCGAGAGCTGGGCGTGGGTCAGGCTGTGGTTGCCCACCGCATAGCCCTCTTCCATCAGGTTGCGACTGATCTTCGCCATCGGGCCGAGACTGACCTTGCCATCGGCTTCCACCTTGCCCAGGTTGCGGCCCACTTCGAAGAACACGCCCGGCACGTCGTAACGCTTGAGGATGGCCACCACTTCATCGGTGTAGGCCTTGTGCGGGCCATCGTCGAAGGTCAGCACCACGGTCTTTGCGGGCAGGTCGCGGCCGAAGATCTCGCGGTCGCTGTCCTTCATCGACATCGGATACGGCTCGATCACGCCATAATCGCGCAGGATCGCTTCGCGGCTGTAGTCCTTGTGCAGGTGGGCGATGTAGTCCTCCCACTTCTCGCGCTTGAGCTCGATGGCACGGGTGCGCTCGAAGCGGCTGAAGATGCGGGTCAGTTCCTGGTTGTAGTTGCGTTCGATCTCATCGAGCGCTTCCAGGTCCTCGCCGATGCGCTGGTGCAGCTTCACCGCCGGCAGCGAAGAGTCGGTGCCAACGCGCTCATGCAGATCGCGCAGCACTTCGCGGAAAGCCAGGCGGTCGGCGTCGAACAGTTCCGGCGCCGACTCGATGTAGTCCAGCACGGTGCCGAGGGTGGCGAAGCGCTGAGGGCTGGAACCACGCAGCAGCGCATCGAACTGTGCGGCGATCGCCGTGCGCTGTTCCAGCCCATCGTGGAACAGCTGCTGGCCCACGCGCGTGGAGGTGCCGCGGTCGGCGGCCGACTGCTGTTCCTCGTCAGCCAGCAGCACGATGATCCGACGGTACCCGTCGAGCTGCTTCTGCAACGCAGCCAGCAACGGTGCGGCGGTCGGATCGGCGGCCGCCGCCGCCTGCGCGCTGGGCTGGGTGAGGGTGGTCGCCGGTGCCTTCGCGGCCTTGTCACCGCAGCTGGCAACGACCAGTGTGAGCAGCAGCGAAGGCAGGAACAGGCGGAACGACGACGCACGCGGCATGGCGGACTCGGAAGTGGGAGGAACGGTGTGCGGGGAATTCTAACGCCGCATGCGAAAAGCCCGCCTTGCGGCGGGCTTCTCGCGTCGATCGGGGCGGTAGAGTCGACTGTTAGTCGACTGCTCGTCCGCCAGTCGACTAACAGTCGACTCTACAAAGCAGGTGACCTGCGGTCGGGATTACTTCTTCTTGACCGGGGCCGGGGCGGTGGTGGCCGGGACCGGCTCGCCGCCATGGCGCTTGGTCATCCACCACTGCTGCAGCAGGCCCAAGCCACCGTTCACCACCCAGTACAGCACCAGGCCGGACGGCATGAAGGCCATCATGACGCCGAACACCAGCGGCATGAACTGCATCATCTTCTGCTGCATCGGGTCCATGCCCGGTGCCGGCGTCAGCTTCTGGGTGAACCACATCACCGCCACGTTGATGACCGGCAGGATGAAGTACGGGTCGCGTGCGGTCAGGTCCTGGATCCAGCCCAGCCACGGCGCCTGGCGCAGTTCGACCGACTCGACCAGCACCCAGTACAAAGCGAAGAAGATCGGCATCTGGATGAGGATCGGCAGGCAGCCGCCCATCGGATTGATCTTTTCCTTCTTGTACAGCTCCATCATCGCGGTCTGGAACTTCTGGCGGTCATCGCCATAGCGTTCCTTCAGCTGCGCGATGCGCGGCTGGAAGCGACGCATCTTGGCGCCGCTCTTGTACTGCACGGCCGACAGCGGGTACAGCACCAGCTTCAGCAGCACCACCAGGCCGACAATCGCCCAGCCCCAGTTGCCGACCAGCTTGTGCACCTGGTTCAGCACCCAGAACAGGCCCTGGCCGATCACCGCCATCATCGAGAAGCGGCTGTAGTCGACCACGCGGTCCAGGCCCGGCACGTCTTCCTTGGCGATCAGGTTGACCAGCTTCGGGCCGACCCACAGGCGGGCTTCGGTACTGGTGGACTGGCCCGGGGCCACGGTGAAGGCCGGGCCACGCGCCTCGATCAGGTCACGACCGGCCACCTGCGACAGCACGTAGTGCGCGGTCTGGTCCTTCTGCGGGATCCAGGCGGTGAAGAAGTGGTGCTGCAGCATCGCCAGCCAGCCGCCGGTGATGTTCTGGTTCAGCGTGCCGTCTTCCAGGTAGTCCTTGAACGCACGACGCTGGTACTTCTTGTCGTTGTCGTACCAGGTGGCACCGTTGAAGCTGAACGAATCCGGGTTGGTCATGCTCCGCGACAGGATGGTCGGGGTGCGGTCCAGGGTGCGGTAGACGTAGCCGTTCCACGGCGCGGCGCCGGCATTGCTGACTTCGTCCTTGAATCGCACGGCGTACTCGTTGCGCGAGACGGTCAGGGTGCGCTTGATGGTCACGCCGTTGTCGGCGGTCCACACGAACGGGATCTGCAGCTCGTTCTGGCCCTTGGCCAGCACGAAGTCCTTGGTGTCACCGACCAGCTTGAAGCCATCGGCGCCCGGCACCGGGGTGTTCTTGTCTTCGCTGGCCCAGCCACTGATCGCGCTGTACGGATGCGCGGGGTCTTCGGTCAGCAGGCGGACCGGCGGGCTGCCCTCGTCCTTGGTCTGCGGGAACTGCAGCAGCTCGGCGTCCAGCACGCGGCCGCCGTCCAGCACCAGGCGCAGCACGTCGGTGGTGACGGTCACGCGCTGGCTGGCCGGGGTGGCGCTGGCCTGGGCCTGCACGGCCGCCTGGCCCGGTGCGCCCGGCACCTGGGCGCTGGGGATGGCGCCCGGGGTCGCGCCCGGAACACTCTGTGCGGCGGTCGGGGCCGACGTGGTCGTCGGTGCCGGGGTCGGGGCAGCCTTTTCACGGCTCCACTCCATCCACAGCAGCACGGCCACCATCAGCCAGGCAAAAATGAGGAATACGCGGGTCTGGTTCATCAGCGGACAGGCTCGGCGGGGCCGGGACGCGATGCCGGCTCGGTCAAAGAAGGAGTTGCGATGCCATCAGGCGGCGGCATTGTGCCGTCCACGCCCGGCGTGGGCAATGCACGCAGGCGACGCAGCAGGCGCAGGAAGGCCTGGCGGATCTCGTCGTTGCTGGCGGAACGCGCAGCACTACGGGCCACGACGACAAAGTCGCCTGGCTGGATGTCGGTACGTGTCTGACGCAGGATGTCGCGCAGGACGCGCTTGATCCGGTTACGCCCGACGGCGTTCGGATCAACCTTGCGGGAAACCGCCAGACCCAGCCTGGCCGGCCGGTCAGCCGGCAGCCAGTGCAGGGTCATCAGCGGATCGGACACACGGCGGGCGCCGTTGAAGACCGTTGAATATTCGGCACGCGTGCGAACCCGCGCAGAGCGAGGGAATCGCTTGCGCGGGTCTGCAGTATTCACTGTCGAAGGGATTGCGTCTGCCGCGAGGTGCGGCATGGCAATCAGGCGCTCAGGACTTTGCGGCCCTTGGCGCGGCGACGCGACAGGATCTTGCGGCCGTCAGCGGTCTTCATACGGGCACGGAAGCCGTGGTCGCGCTTACGCTTGAGGTTGCTGGGCTGGTAGGTGCGCTTCGTGGCCATTGGGGGCCTCTCGTATGAATGGGACGGAAAGAACCGGAAATTCTAGAGAGGTACCCCGGCCCAAGTCAACCCCTGGCAGCTACGCGAATTCACCGGGCTGTGCAATAGCTGTGGATGTTTTTGTGAATAAGTAGGGGACAAGCATTCCGAAGGCGGGCGCTCGGTGGTAGTCTGAGCCATCCATTTCCCCCCTTTCCGGCCTGTGTTTGGGCGCCTTGTCGCGTCCATGCCCCGGCCACCGGACGATTATTGCTG